>CAZPFZ010000029.1:0-10485 GCA_964585955.1 uncultured Acidiphilium sp. | reverse complement strand
GAGATTCGAACTCCCGGATGACGGAGTCAGAGTCCGTAGCCTTACCGCTTGGCGACACCCCATCGCCCTATTTATAACTTAGACATTAGAGAGTTAAACTCGTTAAGCTTTTCTCTAATGCCTAACCATTTTAACAAATTGCTCAATGTTTATCAACTGTTTTTAACGCATTTTTTAAAATTGTTGCCGTTTTGTAAAAAAAATTTGTTTTATACACAGCACAAAAAAGCAACAAAACATTGTAAAAAAACCTTAAAAAAACTTATACTTATTTATGACATTTTTAACTTTTTTACATGTTTTTTTTATGATATTAAAAAAAACATTGTAAAAGTGGGGCTATAAGTCGATTATCGGCTATTTTACAAAAAACAAAAAACAATTAATCCGATAAATTTGCACTAATAATTTCGCATAATTCTTGATTGGTATTTGCAGCCGTAATAACCGACAAAAACATTTGAGCGGTATCGAAACGTGCATCGTGACTGCTTTCGCAATTGCCGAAAAGTTTTATGCATTGCTTTGTAACATCGATTATCGGCTATTTTACAAAAAACAAAAAACAATTAATCCGATAAATTTGCACTAATAATTTCGCATAATTCTTGATTGGTATTTGCAGCCGTAATAACCGACAAAAACATTTGAGCGGTATCGAAACGTGCATCGTGACTGCTTTCGCAATTGCCGAAAAGTTTTATGCATTGCTTTGTAACATCATAATCGTATATGCCGTAATAATCGGCAAGTTCTATAAGCTTTGGATATTTATATTTTCCATTATTTTTTGCCGACGGCAACTTTAATTGCGATTTAAAAAAACGCATAGTATCTAAGCTTTCTTGATAATGAAAAATACGATCGTTTTTAGCAAACTCACTGGTCATAAACGAAAAGTCAAACGGAAAATTATGAGCAACCGTTAATGATGCAGCACGAAAATCATCGTCGATTTCTTCTAAATACTCGCTAAAAGTATGTCCCTTTGAAAGTACTGCCAACTTTTCAACAGATATCCCATGCACTGCCGTAGCCGAGGGCTGAATATACGGGACATAAAAGAAAAAGTTTTTGCCGACGGTTTTTTCTTTGCTATGCATAATGTAAGCAAGCTGAATAACGCCGCCCGGGGTAAGCCCTGTTGTTTCTGTATCGAAAAATATAATCATAATAATTAAACGTTTGGCGGCAATTGTGTATTAAGACCGTTTAAATAGCATACTTCGCCAAAAAACTCCGAGCTAAAAACACCGTTTTTATATACAACTTTGGTTAAAGAGGCATTTGGAACGTAGGGTAAATCTTTTAATTCTTCATCTTTAAGCGAACAAAAATACCCTTGCAACACCCTGATAACGGCTGCATGCGTGGCAATAAGCACGGTTTTATCCTCGTTTTCTTGCACAATTTTATTGATTGCGCGCACTGCCCTAACTTTTACATCGGATGGACTTTCGCCACCGGTACAACGCGATAAGCCAAAATTGCTTTTCCATAAGGCGTAATCTTCGGCATACTCTATTTCTAAATCGGCAAACTTCTTATCTTCCCATTCACCGCCGTAAATTTCGCGCAAGTCATCACATGTGCATATGGGCATTTTTAAGGTATCGGAAACCTTTTTTATTGTATTTACCGCCCGACTTAAACTGCTTGAATATATTGCGTCTATTTTGTAATTTTGCAAAATATAATCGCTTAAAAGCTCTCCTTGCTTTATTCCCGTAGGTGTTAAAGGAGTTTCACCCTGCCCTGTAAATATGCGCACGAGATTAGAATTGCTTTGCCCGTGACGCGCTATTAATAATGTAACCATTTTATAACTCCGTAATAATCGTTATTATATTCATTTTAACACGTAACAAAATTAAAGTCAAAAAAAATTAGCGCAAATGCTTCCATCTTTTAAAAAAATAAGTCAAGCAAATAAAAAAATTATAAAAAGACTTCCAAAAGTCGGGCTATAAGTCGATTATCCAACACTTTACACAAACAAAAGTATCATTTTTAAAACAAATTGCCCATTAAAATAAAGTTGACAAAACAAGTTTATCTTGTTATAATTATTTACAAGTAGTTATTAAGGAGGCTCGGCATGAACGCAAAAAAAGCAACAACCTTTATTTTTGTCGTTTTATTTATAGCCGCAGTCTGCCTTTTTTCAAATTATATTTTAACCGAAACATACCACGAATGTCAAGGTTTTGATTGTTCGGTATGTTCGACCATACAAACAGCTAAAGAAATAACAGGCGCAACAAAAAAAGCATCTTGCTACCTATCGCTTTTTTTACCCGCTTTGTTAGCATGTTTATCGGCTGCAACTTGTTTTATACGCAAGTTTTTTACCCTTACGCCGGTAACTCTTTACGATAGACTCACAATTTAATAATTTTAGGCGATTTTTCGCCAACAAGGCTTATTTTATAATTAGCGAATTTTACCGACATTTGCGTGCGGCTATTTTTTGTTTACAAAAAAGCCTTGTTTTTTTATACCTTTAAAACTGTGTTGCCGTAAGCGCTAAAAAAAAGTGCTAATACTAAAACTACAACATGGTATTTTTTATTATTAGGAGTCTTTTTGTATGCTAAAAAAACATTTAAAATTTATTCAACCTATTTTAAAAACAATAACTTTACTTTTTTGTGTTATCTTAACGTTATGTTCTGTATTTGCCTGTGCGAAACAAGCGAATAATTCAAAATACACCGTTGTTTGCACAATTTTCCCCGAATACGATTGGATACGAGAACTAACCAACGGCGACGATGATTTTAAAATTGTTTTGCTTGAAAAAAACGGTGCCGATATGCACAATTACCAGCCATCCGTTGCCGATATTGCCGAAATTTCCGCTTGCGATTTATTTATTTATGTAGGCGGTGAGTCGGATTCTTGGGTGGAAAGAGTTTTAGCCACCGCAAACAACAAAAAAATGCTGACGGTTAACCTATTGCACGAATTGGGCGACCTTGCACAAGAGGAAGAACACTCAGACCACGACCACGAAGAAGACGGCGACCATAATCACGAGCACGAATACGACGAGCACGTTTGGCTTTCGGTAAAAAATGCAATTTTATTTTGCAATAAGCTTTGCGACGCGTTATGTTCGATAAATGCCGAAAAAACAGAGCTGTATAAAAACAATGCCGCAACATACAAGCAAAAGCTAAACCAAATAGACGCAGCTTTTTCCGCCGCACGCACGAACGCAAAAACAGACACCTTAGTTTTTGCCGACCGCTTTCCGTTTGCGTATTTTGTTAACGATTACAACATAAAACACTATGCGGCTTTTTCGGGCTGCTCCACCGAAATTAGTGCAAGCTTTGAAACAATTATGACTTTGGCACAAAAAATAGACGAACTAAGTTTGGATAGTATTTGCGTGCTTGAAAGCGCCGCCACAGATATAGCGCAATCGGTAAAAAACAATACAGTGCAAAAAAATCAAAAATTTGTTACATTTAACTCTATGCAATCGGTAAACGAAAAAAATATAGAAGACGGGATAACCTATTTAGATCTTATGAACGAAAACGTAACTGCCTTAAAAAGTGCGTTAGGTACACGCGGAGGTGATATGTAATGTCTCAACTTACCTGCAATAATTTACAATTAGCTTACGGTGGACGCATTGTATGTTCCAACATAAATTTTACCGTAAACGCGGGAGATTATTTATGTATAGTGGGCGAAAACGGCGCGGGAAAAAGCACCCTACTAAAAACACTGCTATTTGGCGAAAAACCGCACGACGGCAATTATGCTTTCGGCAACGACATACACTCGGATGTTATAGGGTTCATTCCCCAACAATCGGAAATACAAAAAGACTTTCCCGCATCGGTATACGAAATTGTAAGTTCTGGTTGTTTAGCGGCATCACGTTTTAAACCATTTTATACCAAACAACAAAAAGAGCTTATACAAACCAATATACAACTTATGGGCATAACCCATTTGTCAAAAAGATCGTTCAGCGAACTTTCGGGAGGACAAAAACAAAGGGTGTTGCTTGCACGAGCGCTATGCGCTACTCAACGAATACTGTTTTTGGACGAACCCGTTGCCGGGCTTGACAAAAAAGTCTCTGAAGAATTATATAACATAATAAACGACCTTAACAAACATAAAAAAATCACCATAGTTATGGTAACGCACGATCCGGAAGCGGTAATACAATATGCCTCACACGTATTATTTTTGGGCAATCCTTGCTTTTTTGGCAAGAAAGATGAATTTATGCAAAGCGAATTTGCTAAAAAATTAAACTTTAGCGAGGGATTTTATGCTTGATAAACTTTTTATGTACATGCAATACCCCTTTGTTCAAAAAGCATTTATTGTTGGCATTTTAATAGCACTATGTTCTTCACTGTTCGGCGTAACGCTTGTAACAAAACGACTTTCGTTTATAGGCGACGGACTTTCGCATACAGCATTCGGAGCAATGGCTGTTGCAAGTGTTGTAGGGATGACAAATAAAATGATTATAGTTTTACCGGTGACCGTTATTGCAGCAATACTACTGTTAAAACCGCCCAAGCAAAGCAAAATTGGCGGAGATGCGATTGTAGCCATGATTTCGGTAGGTGCGCTTGCACTCGGATATTTGTTAATGAATTTATTTTCAAGTTCTTCAAATATTTCGGGCGATGTTTGCGCAACGTTATTCGGTTCTACCGCAGTGCTAACGCTAACGCAAGCCGAAGTTTATATTTGTATTATACTTTCGGTTATAACCATAACACTTTATGTTTTGCTTTACAACAAAATATTTGCAATAACCTTTGACGAAGGCTTTGCCAAAGCAACGGGCGTAAAAACTCAGCTTTATAATACAATCATCGCCGTTATAATAGCAGTTATAATTGTGCTCGCTATGAACTTAGTAGGCTCACTTTTAATTTCGGCGCTTATAATTTTTCCGTCGTTATCAGCAATGCATGTTTGCAAAAGCTATAAGGGCGTTAATATATGCTCGGCTGTACTTACCTGCATATGTACGGTTATTGGTATATCGCTTTCCGTTCTATATGCAACTCCCGTAGGTTCTACCGTAGTTGCCGCCGACATAGTAGCTTTTGTGATATTTTTTGCAGTAGGAAAAATAAAGGAGAAAACGGCAAAATGAATAAACATAACCTTAATTTAAAAATTATATGTTTAATAACCGCACTATTGTGCTTGTTTTGTTCGTGCAAAAAGTCAGAGTATATACTTAACGAATCGACATTTTTTCTTGTAACGACCAATATACAGTATTACCCCGAACAGTATATAAACGCACACATCGAATTAGATTGTTTTATTTATGATTTAACAGCAACAGACGGTACTGTATATCGCTTAGGCGCAAGAAAATGTTCCTCTGGTTACGGATGCAATTGCGGAAAAGATACCATTATAGGATTTATATTAAATTATGATAATCCACTGCCTGATCCCATAAACCAAAGCACGGACGACACAAACAAACAATGGATACACCTTTCGGGGACAATTTCTTCCGCGCAAAAAACGCAAGTTGAAATACACTCATACAATCCAGACGGAACAATTAACAACGGGAAAACCGAAAAGGTTGAATTCTTAACATTTGACGTGCAAACTTACAATACAATAACCGATTATTCAAATTTAAATTATTACGTAACAAAATAAAGGAGAAAATAAAACATGGCAAATAAAAGAGAAAAAGAAAAAAGAGCAATACAAAACAAACAAAACGCATTTGAAAAGCAATGCAAGCAGTTAAATGTATTTTATATAGTTGCAATTTGCATTTCGGCAATAATGCTGTTGTGTTATTTTTTTAACTGGGTTTATATTTATAATACGTCGGCGGGCGTCGGCATCGAAGTGCGCGTAAGCGGTTGGTCCTTTTCGGTTGCCGCTTTAAGCGGTAAATTTACCTCGTCGAATAAAGTTTACGGAGATTTAGCCGTGCCGTTTAACTATTACGCAAGACTGTATTGCGAAAAATTAGCAACCGTAACACTAATTTCACTAATAACAGCTATACTTTCGCTCGGCGCAAATATATTTTTACTTATTAAGCCAAAACATATTTTTTCAGCAGTACCCGCAGTTTTATCGTTAGCAAGCACGATCCTTTTGTTTGTTTGCTTTGGCATTGCTCTCTCAATGAAAAATTCAGACATACTTCCCATTTATTGTTCGGGTAACCCCGCTTGTTTTATACGTTCGCTTGCCATAATTCCCGCAATTGTAGCTCTTTTATCCACAGCAGTCCCCACATATATATTTATAAGATACTTAAAAATAGCTCGTGCATAATTATAACACAAAAAAATAGAGCCGTATGAATGTGTTCCCGCACAAAACATACAGCTCTTTTTTTATTATAAAATGTTTGATAAACGCCTTATAGACCGATATTTATGTAATTGAATATAGTTTTATAAGCTCGTTTGCAGAATAAATACTTTCACCTGTTTTGTTTTTTAAGTAAAAAATTAAAAACTTAATAAGGTAAATTTCAGCATCAGCAGAAACATCGGCGTGCTGCTCCAACGCGACTAAGGCTTTTGCCGTTGTGGGCAAAATTTCTCGCATGCCGAAAGTTGCGCATTGTTCGCAATATAAACATCCTTCCTCAAAATCGAAAAAAGCGCGCGTAAATTTTTCGGCTTGCTTAAAACAACCTTTGCACACATCTGCAGATATGCCGTAACCCGAAAGTTTAAGCGCTTGGTATAAAAAATTTGCAAGAACTAAAGCGGGCGATTTTTCGGCAAAATTCAATTGTTTTAAGCAGTTAAGCGCAAGGATAAACATTTTTTCGTCGGCTAAATTTTCTTGCGTGCATTTAAGTAAATATTCGGTTATGGAGCTTGCAGCATAAAATGTTTTTATATCTAACCTAAGCTTATAAAAACTTTCTGTTTCGGTTGCGCTTATAACAGTCATTCTGTCGCTTTTAACGCTTACAACATATTCGGCAAAACAAAAAGGTTGCGTGCAAAAAGCTAATTTTGCACCGGCTTTTTTCACACCTTTAACGCCTACCCCTATAAGCCCTTTTTCTAACGAATACAGCGAAAGCATTTTATCGTTATCTTTATAGTCAACGCTTTTTAAAGCAAGAGCCTGTAACTTTATTTCCATAAAAAATCCGTCTATAAGTCCGTTAACGGCACTTATTGCAATCCTTTAAGTTTTTTATACAGCAAATAATACGCAGGGTTACCTGTCTTTTCAAACATATCCCAAGCAATTTTTTCGGGAATGTTTTCATTGTCTTTTTTATCCATTAAACACAGTTTGTTCAATTATTAAAAAAATTATTCCCTGTGCCTTGTTTTTACTCTAATTCTTTATCGTAGCCGTATTCGCGCAGTCTGTCCGGACGATCGCGCCAATCTGTTTTTACTTTAACGTATACTTCTAAAAACACTTTTGCATTGAGGAATTTTTCCATGCCCTCACGTGCGAAAGCTGCAGTTTCTTTTAACGCTTTGCCTTGCTTGCCGATAATTATTGCTTTATGGTTTTGTTTTTCGCACACTATATCCAAACTGATATAATATCCGCCGTTTGCACGTTTTTCAAATGTGTTTATAACAATCGCAACGCCGTGGGGTATTTCTTTATCGTATTTAAGCAAAATTTTTTCACGCATAATTTCGGCAATCATAAATTTTTCGCTTTTATCCGAAATAATATCATCTTGAATAAGCGCATCGCCTTCGGGTAATCTTTCTTGCAAAAGACTAACAAGTTTTTGCACGTTTTTACCGCTACGCGAAGATATCCCTATAATATCGGTAACATTTTTTGGCAGTTCGCCAAGTTGGGCGACTATTTCGGGCAACATACTATCCGGCATAATGTCTGTTTTGGTAAACGCAATTATTACATTGCAATTATTGCCTTTTTTGCAAAACTTATCTATAAGGCTTTTATCTTCATCTTTAAGTCCGTCGTGCGCGTCAATCAGCAATAAAATAAGATCTACGTCCTTTGCGGCAACATCGGTGGTTTTTTGCATACGCTCGCTAAGCAAAGTGGCAGCTTTATATATACCGGGAGTATCGTAAAAAACTATTTGGCAGTCTTCCGCATTATATACGGCAAGAATGCGATCTCTCGTGGTTTGCGGCTTTGGCGAAACAATACTCACCTTTTCGCCCACAATAACGTTTATTAGCGTTGATTTACCTGCATTAGCCCTGCCCACAACGGCAACCGAACCGCTTTTCATAAAAAATCTCCTCCCAAATACATCATCTTTGTTTGCCTAAAACAGCAAGAATTTGCTCTTCGAAAAAGCGCATTTGCTCTTTATCTTCACTATTTTCGTGATCGTAACCGAATAAATGTAATAGTCCGTGCACTGCAAGGTAGTAAAGCTCGCGCTCGACAGAATGACCATACTCAGCAGCCTGTTCTTCAGCCCTTTTTGTGCAAATCATTATGGATCCCAAAAATACGCTGTTTGTTTCGGGATCTACGTCAAACGGGTAGTTGCGTTTTTTTACAATTTCGCCTGCTGTAACGCCCGCCGCAGGAAATGACAAAACATCGGTAACTGCATCCTTATTGCGGTTATTTTTATTAAGTTCGCGAATTTCGTTTTCGTCGCAAAAACAAATTTCCGCACTTAATTTCACCTTTTGTTTCAACGTTTTATACACTGCTTCAGCAAGTAAATGTGCGTCTATAAGTTGATTATCGCAATTTATTATCAGTTCTGACATAAAAAATTTTTCCGCCTTTTAAATTATATTTTGTAAACTTTTTAAAAGCTTTAGCCGCGTGATTTTGGCGCGGCTAAAAAACATATTATCTCTTTTTGAGTTCGGGATAAGATATACGGTCGTGATAAACTCCGCCCAAACATTGAGTTACCGTATCGCGAATTATATCAAGTTCTTTTATGGTTATATCACAGTTATCGAACTGCCTAAAAGTTATAAGACGTTCGTAAATAATAGATTGAACCATTTTATAAACACTGCTACGTGAACGATCGGAAAGAGATCTTACAGCGGCTTCGCAGCCATCGCAAATCATAATAATTGCCGCGATTTTGGTTTGCGGAGTGGGACCGGGATAAGAAAAGTCCTTTTCGGCAAGTTTTTCTTCGGTATATTTAGATGCTTCTGAATAAAAGTACCTTATAAGCAACGTTCCGTGATGTTGTTCGGCAACATCGGCAAGAATTTTGGGCAAATGATATTTATTGATAAACACTGCACCGTCATGCGCGTGCGATCTAATAATATCGGTTGAAAGTTCGGGCGATAACTCGCAATGCGGGTTAAAATCCTTTTGGTTTTCTGAAAAATATTCGGGTTGTTTTAACTTACCTATATCGTGGTAGTAAGCCGCGGCACGCGCAAGCAAAGCGTTTTCGCCAATAGCCGTGGCACACGATTCCGCCAAAGTAGACACCGTAAGCGAATGGTTAAAGGTACCGTTAGCTTCGTCAATAAGTCTTTTTATCGGCGGATATTTATGGTCGGTTATTTCAGACAGCCTATAATTTGTAACAACGTTGAATATTTTTTCGTAAAAAGGCAAAATAGCCATCATTAAAACAACCGAAAGCATACCTGCGGTAAAACCGAAACCTATTAGCGGCAACAATTGCGATAATTCTTTAAGCTCTAAGCATAACACACTTTCTATAATAGGTATTGAAATAATAAAGCCCATAAAAAACACTTTAATACGCGAGCTTACGTTAGAAACAAGATAAATCGCCAACAATCCTGTTGTTAATCCGATTAAAATAGACGAATACGCGGTTTTATCGAACACGAGCGTACCCGACGAACCTGCAATGCCGTCCATCATAAAGAGTAACAAGCAAAAAGCTATATTCATGATTATTGCCGATTGGCGGTTAACAAGCAAAAGCACCATTAATCCGCAAAACGCGATGGGGCGTGCATAAACGTTTACGTATCTGCCTACTATATACGAAATAATAAGCGATATTTCAACAATAGAAAAGACCATAAAAATGTTTTTTCTATCCTTTAAAAAGCTGTTTGATTCAAAAAAGAAAAACAAATACAGCATGCCGAACAAGAAAAACATTGAGATCATAATATAAGCAAAATCTCTTATGGTTTCTTCGGTGGTGAAAAAGTTTTTAAATGCCGTCCAAGAAAATTCATTTAGAAAAACAACTACCGTAAAAAGCGCGGCAACTATAAGCGCGTGTAAAACAAACAAGAAAATAGTTTGAAAATAATCTTTTTTTGTCCAACCCGCGGTAAGGTGACTTTTTCTGGTTTTTCTGGCAATCCATTCGCTTTTTTTGGTCGCCTTATTTTTTCTGTTTTTTTCCTTACTTTCGGTTATCGGCATTTCGTCGTTTTGATCAATATCGTAATTCATTTTATTTTTCCTCTGAAAAAGTTTAACCGTTTTATTAATAAAGTTATATACAAATAAAATTATTTATTTTTATTTTTAGTTTCTTCTGCGGTATAAGCC
>CAZPFZ010000028.1:0-10601 GCA_964585955.1 uncultured Acidiphilium sp. | reverse complement strand
AAATAAGTTGGAGGTAATACAATGAAAACCACGAAAACCACAAAAAGACTATTAGTTTCATTACTCGCATTGTTGGCGGTTTTCGCTATCGGAATGTCTGCGGCATGTTTCAAAAAGAAACCTGTTGACAGTAGTACCGGCGGTAGCTCGTTAGAATCGGACGGTAGTTCGTCAACGACAATAGTTACGCCTGATACATACGAGGGTAAGTTTTATTTCGAGGGTGACGAAGGTAGTTTCGCTCTCGAATTAAAAGAGGGCTCGCTTTATGTCCTTACTGCACCCGATTCCGAATATAGCGGAAGATTCACCGTTACCGACGGACAGTTTGCATTCTATGTGGCTGAAACAGTTGCATACATGGGCACAGTTCAAGGAGATAATATTCAGCTCATGTACGGCAGTAACTCATTGCTGTTTTTGCCTGATGTAAATTACACCGTCACGTTTGATATGGGTGGAAGTACTCAAACTCAAACCGTTCGTAACGGAAAAACCGCAATTAAACCCGAAGATCCCCAAAAAGAAGGGTATGTGTTTGTTAACTGGTATGCAGATGCTCAATTTAAGAGTTTATATTCGTTTGCAAAACCCGTAACGCAGGACACGACCGTTTATGCGAGATTTTTCCAAGAGGGTGACAGTGAATATTCCGTAAAATTCTTTAACGGAAGTGATCAAGTCCTCGATATGATGTATACCGAAGGCAAAAAACTTGCTTCTTTGCCCGAATATACTCAAGAAGGTAAAGAGTTTTTAGGTTGGTGGACGAGTGACTCTCGCTCTCCCGAAAAACTTACACGTCAGCTCACCGAAGGCGAGACTCTTTACGAAGATACTGTTCTATATGCAGTATTTAAAAACGACGAAATTCCTGCATTAAGCGTTAATGCAGACGGTTTTGTTTGGTCTAGCATGGGCAGAAATGTATCCTATGAAATTTACGTTACTGCAGCGGGCGGAACGCGTGAATTATTACGTAGCGGAACGTTTGCAAAAACCGAATTTGAATATGATTTTTCAGCTTTACAAGCAGGCGAATATAAGGTAGAAGTTGTTGTATCTAACACGCAAAAAGCCGCAGTTGCTTACTATACAAATAAAATGCTTGCTCGTCCTTCGGGGCTTCGCGTAGACGGATTCCAGTTTATGTTCGATGCGGTTGTAGGTGCTGAAAAATATGTACTTAACGTAAATTGTGCAAGCGAAGGTCATAATCATAAAGATTACAACCTTAATCTTGCAACGTCATACGATTTTGAAAACTGCGAAATGCCCAATGACGGCATGACGTTTACCGTAACCGCCGTTGCCGAAGGTTATGTTTCTGCAACTTCCGAAACATACGTATTAACAAGAAATTTACAAGCTGTAACAGAGCTTGCTTATGATGAAAGCACGGCTGTTCTCACTTGGGAAGAAGCTCTTAATGCTCAAGAATACTTGTTAGAAGTAACATATGGTGGAAAAACCGTAACCGAACGTCTTGCTCAAACTACATATTCGTTAAAAGGCTATACAGGTGATTTAACCGTTAAAGTTACTCCTTATGCTCAAGGATATGCGCTTCCCGAAGCTGCAACATTGGCATTTAACAAAAAGTCTATTGCAACGCCCGCAAACTTTGCTTACACCTATAAAGACGGTAAAGATTACCTCACTTGGGATAAAGTTGAAGGCGCACAAGGCTACGAAATAACAATAGACGGAACCGATAGATCATATCTTACCAACGCAAATACAACCGAATTTGTATTTACCGAATGGATTGGTTTATCCGTACCGTATAACTTTAACGTACAAGCATTATCTAAGGCGAGCGGTGCAAACTCCATTCCCGCAACGTTAACGGTAAAAGAACAAATTGAAAACATTTGGTATGAAGACGGTATGCTTTATTGGGATGCCGTAAGAGGTTATAACTGTACATTCCGTCTTAACGAAAATGAACCTATTGACATTGGCGGCACATCTTCTTATGCACCTCAGTTTACCAAAGCCGGCGAAAACACTTTAAGTATCGGTTATTACAAAAACAACGATAAGTCTACAATGAAATGGGTTGAAACCAAGGTTGAAACCTTCGCGTTGATATTCGATACAAGGGGTGGTTCTAAGGTTGACATTAAATATTTAGCTAAAGGCGATACCGTAACCGTTCTTACCAAGGATGAAATAACCTACACAGGTTATGACTTCCAAGGCTGGTACGACGTACCCGAAGGTTACTTAACAAACGGCAAAAAGTTTGAAGGTTCATTCACCTTTAACGCAAATCAGTCCACATATATTTACGCTTCTTGGTCGGCAAAACACTTTAACATCACGTTAGACGTAATGGGTGGTGCTCCGCTTGAAAATGAAGTTTTTGACGTATATTACAGACAAAACGAATATATGTTACCCGTACCCGATGCCGGTGCAGATACTACAAAAGGCTTCCTCGGTTGGTATACCGATAAAAACGGTCAAGGTATGCAGTACACCGAATTAGACGGTGCAAGCGTATCGCAATTTAGAAACTTAAGCGATATAACTCTTTATGCTTTCTGGGCTAATGCCTTTGAATTTAATGAATTAAACGATGGAACATATTCGGTAAGAAAGGGCTCTGACGTTAATATGTTTGAAGTTCTTACAATTCCTTCCACCTATCTCGGAAAGAGCGTTTCTATGGTAGAAGGTGCAGGCTTTAAAGACATCAAATCGTTAGTAGTAAAAATCCCCGATACTATTAAAGACGTAATTATTCTTACAACCGACGTAGGATCGGCGTTTGAAAATGCATATTACCTCCAAACTGTTGAAGTATATCACGTAGAAGGTAACAATATTGCCCCCAGATATTTCTCTGAAGACGGCGTATTGTATTTTGAAAACGAAACCGACGTAACTGAATATAACAACACAGAATTAAAGTTTATTCCTTCCGGAAGAAGAACTCCTGTTTATGTTTCTAATAAAACAGAAGTTATACCTATGGGTGCTGCCGGAACGATTAAAACGAGTACTTCTTCAAGCTTTACGCACCATTTTACTGAAATTCACATTCCGTATTCGGTAACTAAAATTGAAAGAAGTGCATTTGAAGGCAACTATTATGTAGAAAATATTTACTTTGAAGATGCACCGAGCGGTGTTGCAACTCAACCCTTAGTAATAGGTGAGGCGGCTTTCAAAGGTTGTAGCAGCCTTATAAATCTTAACCTCCCCGGCAGAGTTGCTCAATTTGACGTTAACGCATTAGAAAACTGTTACGATCTTGAAAACGTTAATATTTCTACTGCAGAAACCAACAAAGAATTAAAATCTCTTGACGGTGTATTACTCACAGCTGACGGAACAAAACTTATATACTTCCCGAGAGGACGTGTTCAATCGTACACCACGCCCGAAAGTGTTACAACAATTGGTTCTAACGCATTCTCCGGCTCAAAAATTACCGAAATCGTAATAAGCAAATACGTTAGAGTTATTGAACCTTACGCATTCAGCGGTGTATCCGATAGCAGCGGTAAAGCATTAAGCGGAACGCTTTCGGGTTACTATAAAGGTTCAAGCTGTACTTCTTTGGAATCTATCGTATTCGAATCTAACGATACTTGGACTCTTGAAATAGGTTCTAACGCATTCTCCGGCTCAAAAATTACCGAAATCGTAATAAGCAAATACGTTAGAGTTATTGAACCTTACGCATTCAGCGGTGTATCCGATAGCAGCGGTAAAGCATTAAGCGGAACGCTTTCGGGTTACTATAAAGGTTCAAGCTGTACTTCTTTGGAATCTATCGTATTCGAATCTAACGATACTTGGACTCTTGAAATAGGTGAGGGCGCATTCTATGGCTCTGCAAACGGTAAGCTTGCCGAAGTAACATTACCTAAAAACCTTGTTAAACTCGGTAAATATGCGTTCGCAGGCAGAACTACCATAAAGACTGTTAATATTGAAATTGACAAAGATATATTAGGTTCTAAAAAGCTTGAATTAGAGTCGAGTGCATTTGCTTTGGATGGCGCTTCACCCAGTGTTGTTACTTTAAACATTGGCGATAACGTTCCCGAAATCAGCAACTTAAGCGGTCTTTTTGGTTCATCCAATTTAAAGAACATAAACACCGGTAGCAATCCTGATTACAAGTTTGCCGATCAAGTTCTTTACAATGGTGATAACACCAAGATTTTATACTATCTCGATTCGAGAGCAGGTGCATTTGCTATTCCCGAAACTGTTACCGAAATAGGCGACGCAACATTTAGACAAAAGAGCGGCCTTACCGAAATAACAATTCATGCAGGCGTTACTTATGTAGGTGACTATGCATTCCAAGGCTGTTCTAACCTTGAAAAAGTTCTTGTAAGAGACGGTGAAACCGAGATTAACTTTGGTGACAGTGTATTTGAAAATTGTTCGCTCCTTACCGATGTTCAACTTTCAACTCGCGCAAGAGTGCTTGGTAAAGACTTCTTTAAGGGTTGTAAAGCTCTTACCGAAATCGTATTCCCCGAAGGTATTACAGAAATAGGCGATGGCACCTTTAATTCGTTAAGCGAATATTCGTTTAACTCACTTAAAAAGGTTTCTTTCCCCTCTACGCTCGAAAAATTCGGCGAATATGCAACCAAAAAGGTTAACGGACAAGAAGTTGAATACCTTGTTTCTATCAATGCATTTACTAACTGCAATAAATTAGAAGAAATAACCGTTGCCGAAGGTAACAAAAACTTTACCGCTCAAAGTGGTATATTCTACTCTAAAGATGCAGACGGCTATTACGGCTTAATAATTTGCTTCACCGCAATAGAAGGTGATGTAGTTATTCCCGCAAAGACCAATAAAATTTGGGCTAATGCATTTAAAAATAACACTGCAATAACAAGTATTATATTCGACGGCGAAGTAGACGACGAAAACTACTCGCTTGAAATCGGTTCAAATGCATTCTACGGTTGTACAAACCTTAAATCGTTTGAATTACCCGAAGGCTTAACAACAATATCGGCTAATATGTTCTATGGCTGTACCTCTCTTGAAAAAGTTGTTGTACCTTCCACCGTTGCACTTATCGAAAACGAAGCGTTTAACGGATGTTCTAATCTTAAAGAACTCACATTTACCCCCACAAAAGCAGGTAAAGAACCCGTTGAACTTACTATTGCCGACGGAACTTCAACTACGTCTGGCGGTTCTTCAGGTCCACCTACAACTACCAATAAATTGCCTTTTAGCGGATGTACTTCTCTTACCGAGATAGAACTTCCCGAAAGAACGGTTTCTATCGGTCAATATGCATTCCGTGGTTTAAATCTTAAAAAGGTTACTTTACCTTCTACTTTAACAAAACTCGGCTTAGGTGCTTTTATGGCTACGGAATCTTTAGAAGAAGTAGTATTTAACACAGGTGCCGACGGACGTACATTACTTACCGCATTATCTGAAGAATGTTTCTCCGGTTCCGCTCTTCAAAAGATTACCTTGCCCGAAGGTTTGGTTGATATTATGTATAAGGCTTTTTACGATTGTGAAAACCTCAAAGAAATAGTAATACCCGCCTCGGTTGAAACTTTAGGTAAAAACGATCCTTCAAAGAGTGCTATTACATATAGCGGATATGTATTTAGCGGATGCGATAATCTTGAATCGGTAACTTTCGCAAAGGGTAGTGTATTAAAAACTATTTACAAAAGATCTTTTGTAGATACTATAATTACCGAAATTTCATTGCCTGCTTCAATAGAAAGCATAGAAGAATCTGCATTTTCAGATGCTGACGCTCTTACCTTTGTGGACTTCGAAACATACGAAGCTCAGTTAGAAGACGGAACTGTTAAACAAGTTTCTTCGTTAAAAAAGATAGGTTACAGGGCTTTCCAAAGCACTGCAATCGAACACTTTGTGTTCCCTGAAACACTTTCTAACATTACATTAGGCAGAGGTTTATTTGCAAGTTCATCAACCCTTAAAACGGTTACTTTATCGTCAACTGTTACTGATCTAACCAAGGTGTTCGAAAACATTAACAGTGATTATGTTATTAATACATTCGATAAAGCAGACAACTTTGTAATTAGTGCAGATGGCAACTTCTTAACGAATAAAGCCGGCACAACTATAATCCTTGCGGTTAAACAGCTCAAGCCTGAAGGTGGTGTATTACGTATCCCCGACGGTGTAGAAATAATCGAAACCGACGCTTTTGGTAGACAAACAGAAATAACAAAACTTATTATTCCGTCAAGCGTAAAAACAATCAAGAACGGCGCTTTCCATCACTGCACAGGGCTTCTCGAAGTTGTTTTTGAAAATAACGAAAACGGAGTCTCTTTCTTAGAAAACTTAGGTTTACCTCACGATGGTAGCGGTGGTGACGGTACTGAGCAAGGCGAAATTTACGGTGTATTCCAATACTGTACCGCACTTAATAAAGTAACCTTCCCCAATAGCGAATATCTTACTTCGTTGCCGTATGCAACATTTAAATATTGTACCTCGCTTAAATCAATTACTTTACCTGAGGGAATAGAGACTTTAGGTGTTGCTGCTTCAGTTACATCTTCTATATCTGACGCAACCGATACCGGCGTGTTTAGAGACTGTAGTGCGCTCGAAACGGTAGTTTTACCGTCGACGTTAACTCAAATAGGCGCAAGCACTTTCCACAACTGTAAAAAGTTGAAAAATGTAAATATACCCGAAGGTGTAGAGACTATTTATAGTTTTGCATTTTATCATGCGGATGTTTTAGCTACAGTAGAATTACCTGATTCGCTTACTACTATTTCGCCTTATGCGTTTAACTATGCAGGTTTAACTTCGTTAGCTCTTAACAAAGTAACAGACCTTGGAACTAGGGCATTTAGTAATGCAACTAAATTAAAAACTATAGACGTAAGTAATATAAGTAATTTTGGTACTGATATCTTTAATACTTGTACTGCTCTAACAACGGTTGTATTACCTCAAAATTTGAACAAGTTACCCAACCAAACATTCTACGGATGTTCTTTGCTTACCACCATTACTAATATCGAACAAGTTGGTGAGTTAGGTGACGGAGTATTTGTAAATTGTAAAGCCCTTGTAACAATAGATATAAGTGGAGCTAACAAGCTTGGTACAAAAACATTTAGTGGTTGTAGTAAACTTAAAACGGTAAAACTCGGCGCATCGCTTAACGATCTCGGTAACGATTCATTTAGAAATTGTAGCGTTCTTGAAACCGTTGAAGGTGTTGAAAATATTACAACGTTTGGTAACTATGTATTTGAAAAATGCTTAAAACTTGCAACTATAGATATAAGCAAAGCAAAAACGATTGGTACATATACCTTTAACGGATGTACAGGACTTAAAACTGTTACCGTTTGCCCCAATATAACTAACTTAAATAATAGCACTTTTGCAGGTTGCACGGCGTTAACAACCGTAAATAACCTTGACCAAGTTGAAAAATTCGGAAACAAGGTATTCAGTGGTTGTACTGCATTAACCGAAATAGATATAAGTGCAGCTACTACTCTTGGCACAAATGTGTTTGAAAAGTGTTCAAAGCTTAAAAAAGTCACGTTGGGTTCAAAACTTAACAAATTATCTAACTATACGTTTAGTACATGTAGTGCACTTACAGATATCAATCTTGAATATGTTGAAACTTTTGGTACTAATGTATTCGAAAAATGTACTTCGCTTGTAACCATAGACTTAAGTGCGGCTAAATCAATAGATATTAAGTTGTTCTTAGGTTGTACAAAACTTGCAAACGTTACTTTAGGTAATAATATAATAGACATCCCGCAAGAAACCTTCTCCGGTTGTACAGCGTTAAAATCTATTACATTACCTCAAGGTTTACAACATCTCGGAAATAATGCATTCTATAAATGCACAGGACTTACCTCAATCGAAATCCCCGAAGGCGTAACAAAATTATTGCCTAAAATAACTTCAGCCGATTCACAATATACAACTTCAATGAGAGTATTCTACGGCTGTACAGCTCTTACCAAAGTTGTATTCAAAGGTGTGGTTACGGTAGTAGGTACAGAATCCTTCTCCGGTTGTACAAAACTTACCGAAATAATCGGTGCCGATGGCACAAACGACGGGTTCTTTGCAAATCTTGAATATATCGGTAAACAATCTTTCTATAATACCGCTATCAAGTCTGCAAAATTATCTGCTGTTAAAGCTATGGGAGCTCAAGTATTTTGCAAATCTAAAATTGAAAAGGTTACCATAGAAGGGCTCGAAGGCGTGTTCGACGATATGTTTGCTGCTTGTACTCAGCTTACCGAGGTCAACTTGTCCTCTGATATGCTTTACATAGGTAATAACGCGTTTGACGGTTGTACTAAACTTGCTTCAATAGATCTTCCCAACAGAATTTATTCAATCGGAACAGAAGCATTTAAGGGTACTGCAATAGAACATATAAGATTACCTGCAAACCTTTCCGAATTAGGTGCATTTGCGTTTGACAATACAAACCTCATTTACTTCGATATATACGATTACGAAAACTACGAGGTAATAGATGGCGCATTGTATAACAAAGACGGTAATGTTCTCGTTTACTATCCTTGCCAAAAGACGGATTTAGTTGACTTTACAAAGCTTGCCGGAATCGCTGCTTATGCATTAGCCGGATGGAATCAAGAAATAGATATTACTTTAGCAGAAGGCTTTGTTAACATCGAAGAAGGTGCTTTCAGCAGAAGTAAAATTAAATCGGTAACTTTACCCGCAACACTCCAAACAATAGGCGATAAAGCCTTTATGGATTGTGAAAACCTTACAACTGTTAACTTTAACCAAGGCTTAAAAGCTATAGGCGATTATGCGTTCAGCGGAACAGCTCTTACATCTGTAACGTTATCCGATTCATTGGAAACAATAGGTGAATTTGCATTTGAAGATGTAGCTTTAACCGGCACGTTAACAACGGGTGCTAACTTACAATCTATCGGTAAAAAGGCATTCTATGGCACAAGCTTAGAAGGTGTTGTTCTTGGTGACGCATTACTTACTATAGGTGAAAGCGCATTCGAGGGTGTAGAAGAACTTACCACCGTTAGCGGCGGCGCATCTTTAACAGCAATAGGTAAAAAGGCATTCTATAATACCGCTGTTACAACATTCACGTTTGGCGATGCTTTGGTAGAAATAGGCGAAAGTGCATTCGAAGCTACTCCTTTAGCGGGTGAAATAGTCTTTGGCAGTGCATTTGAAAAACTTGGCAGTAAAGCCTTTAAAGGTACTGCTATAACAAAGGTAACGTTTAGCGGTGACATTTCATCGTTCGGTTCTTATGCGTTCGACGGTTGTGCAAATCTTACTCAAGCTATATTTGGCGAAGGTTTAACAAGCATCGGTACATATGCTTTCCAAAACACTAAACTTACTCAAGTTAGCTTCCCGACCACTTTAACCTCTATAGGTACTTATGCATTTGCCGGAACTCCTTTAACGGGCAAGCTCGTTATACCTGAAAGTGTTACATCTATAGGCTCAAGTGCGTTCAAAGGTGCTCAACCTGTTGAAGTTACCGATGAACAAGGTAACAAGACTTTAAGTTACGACGGATGCTCTAAGATAGAAGAAGTCGTATTACCCGAAGGTCTTACAACTATACCTGAACTTGCTTTTGCAAATTGTTATTGGTTGTATAAGGTTAACCTTGAAAAAGTAACCTCGCTCGGCAAAGAATGTTTTGCTTACTGCGGTACGCAAAATACCGATAACGTATTTAAGGTAACTTTAGGTGCTGTTAGGGCATCAACAACAACTGAACCCACAGTCGATACTGAGACTTTTGAATATACCAAGGATGGTTCCGGTCCGTTTGCGTTCAGTGCGTTAAAAGAAGTAATCTTTACAGATGTTGGAGCTATAAGCGGTAACTTTGGCAAGATTCTTCTCCGTGCCGACATGCTCGAAAAAGTTACTTTACCTCAAGACTTAAAGGCATTTAGCACGTACTTGTTTGCTTATTCCGGAATTAAATCAATCGTTGTTCCTGCATCGGTAGAAATAATTAACGGTAACGCATTCTGTGGCTGTATGAATCTCGAAAGCATTGTATTCGAAGAAGGTTCAAAACTTAAAACAATAGGTTATAACGCATTCAAATTCTGTAAAAACCTTAAATCAATTGAATTGCCCGATACAGTAAAAACAATTAATCACTATGTATTCTCTTACTGTTTGTCGTTGCAATCGATAGTAATTCCTTTAGGGTGTAAGGTAGACTTCCGCGCGTTCGAAGGTTGGACGGCTGAACAAACCGTAAAATTTAGAATGCCAGAAGAACTGTTTTCTGGGTACGTTACTCAATACGATGAAGACAAATACCCCGCAAGCATGGAATTCGGGTACACCGACTAAGTGTCGAATAATCGACTTATAGTCAACAATTAAAGCAAAAAGCCTCGCCGTTTTTTCGGCGGGGCTTTAGCATATTTTATTGTGCTTTTTGTCCATTTTTTAAGCGTTAAAAAATTAAACTGTCCGTATCATGCGTACAAAAACAGGTATTTTTGACTTGTTAGACGGTATTTTAGTGTTTTTAAAAGCACCAATAAAAGGTTCGATTAATATATTAT
>CAZPFZ010000027.1:0-10841 GCA_964585955.1 uncultured Acidiphilium sp. | reverse complement strand
ATCGTTAAATTATATTGGAGGAGTTTTATGAACAAACTTGAATTACTCAAAAATCGCAGAGATCAGGTTCTGGCGGCTACTGCTGATATTCGCAAAAAAATTGCTGAACTAACAGATCCCGAATCTTTTGCGGAATTCGACTCTTACAGTTTCTCCGAAAACGAATTTTACGAAGGAACGGTAGGCGGCGACGGCGTGGTAACCGGTTCTGCTACGATTAACGACAATGCCGTTTTCGTTATCGCTCAAAATGTTAAAACATTGTCGGGTGGCGTTACCGATGCAAACTGCAAAAAAATTGCAAAATGTCAAGAAAAAGCTCTTCGTGCAAGCGCTCCTGTTTTGTATTTGTTAGATACTAAGGGCGTAGCTGTTGGCGAAGGCGTAAATGTGCTCGAAGGTATAGCCGGAGTTTTGGCTATGTCTAACGAATTAAAGGGCGAATGCACGCAAATTGCGGTTACTTTAGGCGATGTTTTAGGGTCGTTTGCCATACTTGCTGCAAATTGTGATTTCCATTTTGTGGTTAACGGTGGTTGTGCTGCATATGCAAGTCCTTTAGTTTTAGCCGCTGCTGCAGGTAAAAATGCCGATAAAGAACAAATAGGTGGCGGCGCAAGCGGAAAAGCTACCGGTGCAGTTACATTTACAGCTGAAGATTTAACTTCTGTAAGGGATACCGTTGCAAGATTGCTCGATACTCTTCCCGCATATAACGGCGATGTTGAAACAATGGACGATTTTAACAGGGCAACTCCTTCATTAAACGAAAAAGCCTGTGCAAAATGTCTTATAGATGCCGTGTTTGACAAAGATTATTTTATTGAAACAAATAAAAGTTTTGCGCCCGAAGTAAAAACGGGTGTTGCAAGAATAGGCGGAATAGCCGTAGGTGCGTTGGTGTTTGACGGCGGAGAAGCTGGCGTTTCGCTCGACCGCAATAATGTTGCAAAAATTAAAGAATTTATATATTTTTGCGAAGAAAATTCTTTGCCTATGGTTACTTTCGTTAACACATTGGGCATAAAGGCTGATTTGGCTACCGCCCAAAGTCCTATTATGAAAGAGGTTGCAAATCTTTCTTATGCTCTTTACAATCTCGAAATGCCCAGAATTAACGTGGTTTACGGAAAAGCTATCGGGCTCGGCTATACATTATTTGCTTCAAAGGCTCTCGGTGCCGATTATTCTTATGCTTTTGCTACAGCTAAAATTTCTTTATTCGATACGCAAAAGGGTGCAATGATAGAACTCGCCGGTGTTGACGAAACAAATAAAGATAAAGCTGAAGAAAAATATGCTGACGAAAACCAAGATCCGTTCAATGCTGCAAGAAGAGGTTATATAGACGATATAATCGAACCGCAATTTGTTCGCTCTCAGGTATTGGAAGCTTTACAAATTCTCATGAGGTGATGTAAATGCTTTATAATTTATTGGCAAGTACCGCAACCGACGGAATGTCTAAGTGGGGGTGGGGTGTATTTACCTTTATTCTCGGCGTGGTTGTTGTTTTTCTCGGAATGGCATTGCTTGTTTTATTTGTATCGGGCGTTGCTAAACTGTTTTCTGCTAAGAAAAAAGAAAATAAAGGCGATGACGGAGAATCTGAACAAGAAGAAGTTATGCAAACTTCTTTACCGGATGTCGATGACGGAGATATACCCGAAAACGTAAAAGCTGCAATAATAGCGGCAGTTATCGCTTATTATCAAGGCGAGGACAAAAAACACGAATTCGTTGTAAGAAAAATTAAAAAATTAAATAATTGAATTTTTAAGGAGTTAAAATATTATGCGTAATTTTATAGTCACTATAGACGGAAAACAATATGAAGTCGGCGTTGAAGAAGTCGGTTCTACTGCTACTGCACCTGCTGCTACGTTAGCACAAGCTCCGGCGGCTGCTCCCGTAGCCGCACCTAAGGCTGCTCCCAAAGCTGCAGCTTCAAACGCTCCTGCAAACGGAACAAAGGTAAAAGCTCCGATGCCCGGTCTTATAAAAGCTCTTTCTAAAGAAGAAGGTGCAACGGTAAAGAGAGGCGACGTTATTCTTGTTTTAGAAGCAATGAAGATGGATAACGATATTACTGCTCCTTGCGACGGAATAATTTCATACAAAGTAACAAAAGGTACAAACGTAGATACCGGTGTTTTAATGGCTGTTATCGGCTGAGGTGCCTGCTATGATATTTGCATTAAACTCGCTTAACGCGGGTGTATGGGATACCATTGTTTCCTCACTCGGTAATTTGTGGAAAAGTACGGGTTTATACGACCTCGTAAATAATTTTACCACAACGGGTTGGCAACAACTTGTAATGATAGCCATTGCATGTGTTCTCGTATACCTTGCCGTTGTTAAAAAATTCGAGCCGTTATTGTTGCTTCCTATAGCTTTCGGTATGTTTATCGTTAATATTCCGGGTGCTTATAGGATTTTATTCGGCACAAAGGGCTACATAGTTACGGATACTTTATCCGGGCAAGAAGTTGCCCGCGGAACTTTAGCTGAAATTTCAACATTTTTCGGACAAAGTTCGACATTAACAGAAGAAGCGCTCACTAAATTGTTTTTGGAATCGGGCGCAACTACGGTTAACAGTACCGTTTATTTGGCTGAACAACTAACTCTTTCAACCGAACAAGTTATAAAAGATTTTGGTTTATTCTATTATATATATAAAGGCGTTGACTGGGTAATTTTCCCGCCGATTATATTCCTTGGTATAGGTGCAATGACCGATTTTGGTCCATTGATTGCTAACCCTAAGAGTATGATTATAGGTGCCGCAGCTCAGCTTGGTATATTCATTACTTTCTTTGGTGCACATTGTTTGCTCGGCTTTACGGTACAGCAATCGGGCGCTATAGGTATTATCGGCGGTGCCGATGGTCCTACGGCTATTTATGTTACTAAAAAACTTGCCGAAAATCTTCTTCCTGCAATAGCTATAGCCGCATATTCTTATATGGCGCTTATCCCTATTATTCAAAAGCCTATAATGAGAGCTTTAACAACTAAGGAAGAAAGGTCTATAAAAATGAAACAGCTTCGTCCTGTAAGCAAGCTCGAAAAAATTGTTTTCCCGCTTCTTGTTTCGCTTATAGTAGGTTTATTGCTTCCCGATGCAATGCCTTTGCTCGGTATGCTTATGTTCGGTAACCTTTTAAAAGAATCCGGTGTTTGCGCTCGTTTGGTTGATACTGCTTCTAACGGACTTATGAATACAATTACTATATTCCTCGGCGTTATGGTTGGTTCTAAGGCTACAGGCGAATTGTTCTTATCGTTGGAAACGTTGGGTATTATAGCTTTAGGTTTATTTGCGTTCTGCATGGGTACCGTTGGCGGACTTCTCGTTGCAAAACTTATGTGTAAATTAACAAAAGGTCAAATAAATCCGCTTATAGGTTCGGCAGGTGTTTCGGCTGTTCCTATGGCTGCAAGAATTTCTCAGGACGTAGGGCGTGAAACCGATCCCGACAACCATTTGCTTATGCACGCAATGGGTCCCAATGTTGCCGGCGTTATAGGTTCGGCTATTGCCGCAGGCGTATTGCTTGCTTTATTCGGTTAACATAGGAGAATTTTAAAATGAGTAAAAAAGTATTAATAACAGAAACAATTTTGCGTGACGCGCATCAATCGCAAGCGGCTACAAGAATGAAGATGGAGCAAATGCTTCCCATGCTTGAACAGCTTGACGACATAGGCTATTATTCTTTGGAAGCTTGGGGCGGAGCAACTTTCGACTCTTGCATGAGATTTTTAAATGAAGATCCGTGGGAAAGATTAAGAACGCTTAAAAAGCATCTTAAAAAAACACCCATTCAAATGCTTCTTCGCGGTCAAAATCTTTTGGGGTACAAACACTATGCTGACGACGTAGTTGAAAAGTTTATTGAAAAAAGTATTGAAAACGGCGTTCAGGTAATCAGAGTATTTGATGCTTTAAACGATGTTCGCAACCTCGAAACCGCTATAAAAGCCATTAAAAAATACGGTGAAGGGCATGATGTCGTATGTGAAGCAACTATTTGTTACACTACAAGTCCCGTTCACACAAACGAATATTTTGTAAACGTTGCAAAACAGCTCGAAGCTATGGGTGCAGATAATATCTGTTTGAAGGATATGTCTAACATTCTATTACCTTATACCGCTTACGATTTAATCAAGGCGTTAAAGGCAAGCTTAAAGCCCACCACCAAAGTTCACCTTCATACCCATAATACAACAGGTACGGGCGATATGGTCAACCTAAAAGCAATCGAGGCCGGTTGCGATATAGTAGATACTGCGCTTTCCGCTTTGGGCAACGGAACTTCACAGCCCGCAACTGAGCCTTTAATTGCTACATTGGCGGGTACCGAATACGATACAGGTATAGAACTCGATAAACTTATTCCTATTACCAACTATTTCAAAAAAGTTGCAGATGATTTAGAAAAAGAAGGCGTTTTAAACCCCAACGTAAGAAAAATCAACGTTCAAACTTTACAATATCAAGTTCCCGGCGGAATGCTTTCCAACCTTATGAATCAACTTAAAGAACAAGGCAAGTTGGATAAGCTTGACGAAGTTTTGGCTGAAGTGCCTAACGTAAGAAAAGATTGCGGCTATCCTCCTTTGGTTACTCCTTCAAGTCAAATTGTCGGAACGCAAGCGGTTCTTAACGTTATCACCGGTGAAAGATATAAAATGTGTACCAATGAATTTAAAAACTTATTAAAAGGTTCTTATGGTAAATTGCCTGCCGAACCAAATCCCGAAGTTGTTAAAAAGGTTCTTGGTAACGAACAACCTATAACTTGCCGTCCTGCCGATTTAATTAAACCGGAATACGAAAAGTTCAAAAATGAAATGAAACAATATTATACTCAGGAAGAAGACGTGCTTACATATGCACTTTTTGGCACCGTTGCCGAAAACTTCTTCAAATACAGACTTGCAAAAAACAAGGGTGTAGATAAAGATCTTGCCGATAATAAGGACAAGGTTTACCCCGTATGAACGTTCTAGTCTGTAACGATGACGGTATTTATAGCGAGGGTATTATTGCTCTCGCTTTAATGCTGTATAAAAAGGGATATAACGTAACGGTTGTTGCACCGGCAAATAATTGTTCGGGATACGGACATTATGCCTCCTTTTATAAGCCTGTTGAAGTGCGTAAAGAACAATATCCCGAAGGAATAGAGGCATATTCGCTAAGCGGTAGTCCCGTTGATTGCGTAATATACGGTTTACGCGGATTAAACCGTAAATTCGACCTTGTTTGTTCAGGTATAAACCGCGGTTCAAATTTAGGATCCGAGGTGTTGTATTCAGGTACGGTTGCAGTCGGGGCAGAGGCAAACAGTTTCGGAATGAAAGCCATTGCTTTTTCTTGTACCGATTATAAAAATTCCGATTTTAATCGAGTTGCCGAACTTTGCGGTGATGTCTTGCATTCGTTTAGCAACAGGTTGTCGTCTGATTTTACCCTTAACGTTAATATTCCCCCGTTAAACAACATAAATAAAGAAATAAAAGTAACCCCGCTCGGAGTACGTCTTTATACCGATATTTACGAATGGCAGTCGGATAGTGTGTTTATGCTTACAGGTACACCTATAGATTGCGATAATCCTGAAGATTGCGACGTGGAATGGAATAAAAAGAATTATATAACGGTTACCCCGATTATAAAAGATCGAAGCGGATATGCGCAAATAACGGCTTTGAAAGACAAAAAATAATATTTTTAAGCAGTTTTTGCTTTTATAAAATTTGTTAATACTAAAAAAGGAGGATTAGTCTTATCGTGAATACCGTAATTATTGGCGGCGGCGCTGCCGGTATGATGTGTTCCTATTTTTCGGCTCTTAGCGGCGATAATGTTATTTTGCTTGAAAAAAACGAAAAATTAGGCAAAAAAATGTACATAACGGGTAAGGGAAGGTGCAACCTTACAAACGACTGTACGGTAGAAGAGTTTTTAGAAAACGTGGTGACCAATTCTCGTTTTATGATGAGTTCGGTGCACGCTTTTCCGCCAGATGCGGTTATGCAACTTTTTGAAAGTTTTGGTTTAAAAATAAAAACAGAAAGAGGAAACAGGGTTTTTCCTTTATCCGATAAGTCGTCTGATGTTATAAAATATTTTGCAGGGGCAATCCGTCGTGTGGGTGTTGATGTTTTACTGAACAAAAAAGTTACGGGTATAGACGTTGAAAACGGTTGTGTAAAAGGTGTTTTTTGCGATAAAGAATATTTTCCTTGCGAAAAGGTTGTCGTATGTACAGGAGGTGTAAGTTATCCTCTTACAGGCAGTACAGGCGATGGTTACTTGTTTGCAAAATCAGTTGGTCATACCGTTATGCCCGCAAGAGCTTGCCTTTGCGGCGTAATTACTAAAGAAAATTGTTCAAATCTTGCAGGATTAACGCTAAAAAACGTAGGCTATAAGGTTACTTGTGACGGTAAAGAAATATATCGCGATTTCGGCGAATTGCTTTTTACTCACAAAGGTCTTTCAGGGCCTGTGGTTTTATCTTCTTCAAGCTATATAAGCGCTATAACGAATAAAAGTAAAAATATAGAGTTTTTTATTGATTTAAAGCCTGCTTTATACGAAAGCACTTTAGATGTCCGTGTGCTTCGTGATTTTTCTCTATACAAAAGCAAAAATTTAAAAAACGCACTCTGCGACTTGTTGCCAAAAAGCCTTATCGGTGAAGTGTTAAAAATGGCAAACTTAAATGGCGATTGCATGGTTAGTAGCGTTACGGCGGCTCAAAGGGCTTCGCTTGTGTATACCCTTAAAAATCTTCGCTATCGGTTTAAAGAACTTTGTCCTATAGAAGAAGCTATAGTGACGGGCGGCGGAGTAAACGTAAAAGAAATTAATCCTAAAAACATGGAAAGCAAACTTGTAAAAGGTTTGCATTTTGCAGGAGAAGTGTTGGATGTAGATGCGTTAACGGGCGGATTTAATTTGCAGTGCGCTTTTTCATCCGGTCGTGCGGCAGGTATTAGATGATCTGTTTTAGTTTTTATTGAACTAGAATTTCGCGCGCAAAATAAAAATCGAATTATTTTTTTGGTTTTTGATAAAAAATGTGTTTGTTTTTGAGTGCCGCTTTTTTGCATGCATAAAAAAATAAAGAGCGTAAAAAACTTTTTATAGGTGACAATCATGATAAATATTGCAATAGACGGACCTGCCGGCAGCGGTAAGTCTACAATAGCGAAACGTCTTTCGCAAAAATTGAATATATTATATCTCGATACGGGTGCAATGTATCGAGCATGCGCACTTAAAGCCGTAAAATGCGGATTGAGTTGTAAGGACGCAGCTGCTGTATCGTCGGTAGTCGATAGCATAGATTTAAAAATTCGCTATATAAATGGCGAACAGCATACTTTTCTTGACGGAGAAGATGTATCTTTTAAAATACGTGAAAATATAATGAGCGAAAAAGCTTCTGAAATTTCTCGTCATGCAGTTGTGCGTAATAAAATGGTCGAAATGCAAAGAGGTATTGCCGCCGAAAACGATTGTGTTTTAGATGGTAGGGATATTTGTATGTACGTTTTACCAAACGCTAACCATAAATATTTTGTTTATGCTTCGCCCGAAATTCGCGCAAAACGCCGCAGAATAGAACTTTTGCAAAGAGGACAGGATGTATCTGAAGAAAAGCTGTTAAAGGAAATTAAAGAGCGTGATTATGCAGATAGTCACAGGTCAAATTCTCCGCTTACAAAAGCCCCCGATGCATATGAAATAGATACTTCTGATTTAACGGTAGAGCAGGTTGTTGATATTATTCTCGGTAGAATAAAAGAGGAGGGGTAACCGTAATGTTTTTTTATTATATTTTAAAAGGTGCTGCTTCTCTTTGGCAAAAAATTTTTTATCCGCTAAAAGTTTATGGAAAGGAAAATATACAAAACGACGGAAAAAAAATTATAATTTGCAACCATTTAAGTAAAATGGACGTTATGTACGTCGAATTGATTTTTAAAGGAAAAACTAACTTTTTGGCAAAAAAAGAATGGTTTGATAGTAAACCTCGCGCTTGGTTGTTTAAAAAACTCGGCGGAATTCCAATCGATAGAGATCGCGCCGATATCGACAGTTTAAGAAAATGTATAAATTTGTTAAAAGATGGCGGCAGGTTATGTGTTTTTCCCGAGGGGACGCGTAATAAAAACGATACAAACATTGCAAAAGCTCACGGCGGTGCGGCAATGATGGCTGTAAAAACACAAACGGAAATCATCCCAATAAATATATACGATAGATCAAAGCCTTTTCGTAAAAACTACATTTATGTCGGAAAATCTTTTGATTTATCTGAATATTACGGAAAACGTTTTGATAAAGAAGCAAGCGAAAAGACAACTCAAATATTGAGTGATGAATTACTTAACGTTCAAAAACAGCTTGAAGAACTTCTTGCTGAAAAAGGTGTGACGAGATTGCCTGTAAAAACAAAAAGCAAACAAGATAATTCTTGCGAAAATGCAGATGATAAATAAAAAAGAGTGAAAAAATAAAATGCAAGTAATAATCGCAAAAAATATAGGCTTTTGTTCGGGGGTGCGTAATGCCGTGCAAACGGCAATGAGCGTTTGCGGTAACAATGTTAGTATTTTAGGTGAACTTATTCATAACGAAAGTGTAACCGAGGAAATTAAAAAAAAGGGCACACGTGTAGTAACCGATATTAACCAAATAACGAGCGGTAAAGTTATAATAAGATCTCACGGCGAAAAAAAAGAGACATACGATCGGTTAAAAGAAAAAAATATCGAAATAATCGATTGCACTTGTCCTTTTGTCAAGCGAACACAAACAATCGCTGAAAAATATTATAAGCAGGGATATCAAATAGTAATCGTAGGTGAAAAAAAACACCCCGAAGTTATAGGTATAAACGGTTGGTGTGATAATTCCGCTTTTGTTACTGACGGTAGTGATGATTTGTCCTGTTTTTTTGGTCAAAAACTATGCATTGTGGCTCAAACAACCTTCTCTTACGAAAAATTTGAATTTTTTTTGCAAAAAATTAACAAAAGTGCCTTTAAAACAGTTGAGATTTTTAATACAATTTGCTATACTACAAGGGAAAGACAAGAAGAAGCATACAAACTCTCGGAAATTTGCGACTGTATGATTGTTATCGGAAGCACAACGAGCAGTAATACCAAGAAACTGTTCGAAATTTGCAAAGGTAACTGCAAGTCCGTATTTTTGATAGAACGCGCGGACTTAGTCGAAATAAATAAATTGAAATCATTTAAAAAGTTGGGTATTGTATCGGGAGCGTCAACGCCGACCGAACAAGCCATGGAGGTTTTCTTTAGTATGGAAGAAAAGAACACTGAAGCCGAAGTTATCGTAAACGAAACGACCGAAGCAAAAGTTAACGAAGTTGCCGAAAAGGCAAATGTAGCCGAAGTTCAAACAGCAGAACCTAAGGTTATGAGCGAAATGGAAGAAGCCGTCGCCAAAATGGACGAAAAGGCTACAAAGTTTAGAAAAGGGCAGAAGATTACAGCTACCATTTCATCTGCAACCGACGAGGGCTTGGCTGTTTACATCAGCAACACCAAGAAAGAAATCCTTCTCCCCAAAGAAGAAGTTAATTGCGAAAACTACGATAAAGCCGAATATTCTAAAAAAGTAGGCGAAGAAATCGAAGTTAAAATTACCGGTCTCAATCCCGTTCAGCTTTCCGAAAAAGCTATCGCAAGAGATATTGAAGACGAAAAACTCGTTGCTGCTATTGCTGACGGTAATACAGAATTCACCGTAACGATAGACGGTTCTAATAAGGGCGGTCTTATCGGTCACTATGCCGGATTCGAAGTATTCGTTCCTTCTTCTCAAATTAGAATAGGTTTCGTAAAAGAATTAGATAAATACATCGGCAAAACTTTAAGAGTAAAAGCTGAAAAAGTTGAAAGCGGAAAGAGAAAACAAATCGTTGCTTCTCAAAGAGTTATTCTCGAAGCTGAAAAAGCTGCAAGAGATGCCGAAAAAGCTGCTAAAGAAGAAGAATTCTTCGGTGCAGTTTCCGTTGGCGACGTTATAATCGGTACCGTTGTAAGATTTGCAAAATTCGGTGCTTTTGTAGACGTAAACGGAATAGATTGTCTTGCTCATATATCTGACCTTTCTTGGACGGGTTGCAATGATCCTGCAGAAGTTTTAGAAATCGGTAAAGAATATGAATTCAAGGTGTTAAAATGCGATAAGGAAACTAAGAAAGTTTCTTTAGGTTATAAACAACTTCAAGCTAGACCTTGGGATCTCGTTCCCGGCAAATTTATGGTTGGTGACGTAGTAAAAGGTAAAGTTGTAAGAATCGTTCCTTTCGGAGCTTTTGTTGAACTTGAAAAGGGTATTGATGGTCTTGTTCATGTTTCTCAAATCTCTCATGAATGGCTTGAAAACCCCACCTCTGCATTAAAGGTTGGTGAAGAAGTTGAAGCTAAGATCATAGCTATCGATCACGAAAAAGAAAAAATTACCCTTTCTATAAAGGCAATGACGCCCGCTCCCGAAAATCTTGCTAAACCTGCAAGAAAAGAGCGTAACGAAGGCGATGAAGAAGCTGAAAAGCCTGCAAGAAAACCCAGAAGACAGAGAAATGACTCTGAAGACGGCGAAATTAAAGAATGGAAAGAAGATAACAATACAGGTATTTCCATTGCTGAATTGTTGGCTAATAAGTAATTATCCTTAAGTTAGAAAAAACGGCGTGAGAGGGAACTCTTGCGCCGTATTATTTATGCTTATATATTTTTTAAATTTTGTTATTTTTTACCCGATTTTATTAGGA
>CAZPFZ010000026.1:0-10911 GCA_964585955.1 uncultured Acidiphilium sp. | reverse complement strand
AAAATTTACCGCAATGTAAAATAAAATTCCTCTTTTTGTTTACAAAAATAAAATTATATGATATAATTTTAAGGTAAGACATAATTTTTTTTATTCGGAGCTGCAAATGGAAGAATATCTTAAAGGACTTAATCAAAAACAACTTGAAGCTGTGCTCGATACTCAAGGTTACGTTCTTGTATTCGCAGGTGCCGGTAGCGGAAAAACTCGCGTATTAACAACAAGAATAGCTCATCTTGTAAAAAAATGCGGTGTTTTACCCGAAAATATTCTTGCAATTACATTTACCAATAAAGCAGCCGACGAAATGCGCGAAAGACTATTTGGTTTAATAGGCGATGTTTCAAAAATGTGGGTTTCAACAATTCACAGTATGTGCGTAAAAATATTAAGGCAAAGTGCATCAAAACTCGGCGGCGATTACGATGGTAATTTTAGTATATATAGCGAAATAGATAAAACAAACGTGTTAAAGCGTGTTATATCTGCTATGAACCTCGATTGCGATAAATACCTTAAAAACGCAAAATTTTACATATCCAATTGCAAAAACAGGGATATTTCTCCCGAAATGTTCGGTACTCGTCCGGATGTAAAAGACGTTTCTATTTATACCGATATTTTTACCGCTTACGAAAAGGAATTAAAAGCATCCAACGCCTTCGATTTTGACGATCTTTTGGTAAAGACCTATCATTTGCTCGAAAATGATATTTCTTCGCGCGAATATTACGCCAATAAATTTTGGTATGTTCATATAGACGAATTTCAAGATACCAACGAAATTCAATTAAAAATAGCAAAGTTGTTAAGCTCGGCGCATAATAACTTGTTTGCGGTAGGCGACGATGACCAAAGCATTTACGGTTGGCGCGGAGCCGAAATTCACAACATACTCGATTTTGAACAAACTTTTGCCGGTGCAAAAGTGCATAAATTAGAACAAAATTACCGTTCCACAAAGCGCATATTACAGCTTGCAAATGCCATTATTGCGGGCAACTCCGTCCGCAAACAAAAAACATTGTGGACCGAAAACGACGAAGGTGATAAAGCCGATATAAAAATAGCAGAGGATGCCGCAGAGGAAGCCGAATACACAGCTTTAAAAATCAAGCAGTACCTCAGCACGGGCGCCAAACCGAGCGATTTTGCTGTTTTAATGCGTATAAACGCCCTTTCGCGCTCTTTTGAACAAGAGTTTTTAAAATATAATATTCCGTATAAAGTTTATGGCGGCTTTAAATTCTTCGAACGAAAAGAAATTAAAGATCTTACCGCTTATTTTAGGGTGCTTACAAACCCCTTGGATAACGAAAGTTTGCTTAGGATTATTAACGTGCCCAAGCGCGGTATAGGCGATAAAACGGTAGAAACTTTGCTTAATTATGCAAAACAATACAATTTAAGCGTGTTCGACGGCATGGTTGATGTAGATAATTTACCGCTTACTTCTTCCGCTAAAAACAAAGTTACCGAATTGCGCAAGCTTATAACTAAATTAACTGTTAGCGCGCAGGTTATGCCTTTAACAGATATTTTTGCCGAGGTAGTCAACAAAACCGCATTTTTATCGCAGTTTGAAGAAGAAACGGAAGAAAACTACGGCAAAAAAATGAACGTTAACGAATATCAAAACTCCATTCAAGAATTTGCCAAGCAAAACAACGGGGCAACTTTATCTGACTTTTTAAATTCAATTACCTTATCTAGCGATACCGACGAAATCGAGGACGGCAATTACGTTACTGTTGCCACCATTCACTCGGTAAAAGGTCTCGAGTTTCCCGCTGTTTTTGTTGTCGGGCTAGATGAAACCGTCTTTCCCGTTTCGCGTGCGCAAGATAGTTTAACCGAAATGGAAGAAGAGCGCAGATTGATGTACGTTGCAATAACGCGTGCTCAAAAAAAGCTGTTTTTAACGCGTGCTAAAAGGCGCTTTTTATACGGTAGCTGGCAAAACACTTCGCAAAGTATGTTTTTAACCGAGCTTGCTCCGCTTTTGGGGTATGAAATTTTAAAACGACAAAGCAGTTCTTACGGCGGTTACTCGTCATATTCGCAAAGAGGCGGTTATTCTTCGGGGTATAGCGGAGGTTACGGCGGAGGATATTCAGGTGGCGGTTATTCAAAATCGTCTTACGACCGTCGCGGCGGAGCGCAAAACAGAAGTAAACCCGATTACAACGACTATAACGCCGATTACGATTATAGTTTTTCATCCGAGCAAAAAAGCAATTCTAATTTTTCGGTTTCGGGTGCAAATAAATTTTTGTCCTCGGTGCAAAAAACAGCGCCGCAACAAAAGCAAAAAGATTATTCAGGCTATGTTGCCGGCGCAAAGGTAAGGCACGTAAAGTTCGGTACCGGCACGGTAATAAGCGTTACGGGTAAAGATAAAACTTTAACGGCAACCGTTGCTTTCCCCGGTATCGGCATAAAAACGCTTGCCGTTGCATTTGCGCCTATGGATTTAGTTAAATAGTCGATAATCAACTTATACGCCCACTTTTATGTTAGAACATAACAAGTTATTGCGTAAAAAACATAATTAATTTTTTGCAAAAAAGCAAACCTTTTAAACTTAAAAAAACAAGGGAGATATTATTTATGGAAAAACAGCGAATGCGTTATTTAATAGATTTGCTCAATAAATACGCATACGAATATTATGTTTTAGATAATCCCACCGTTACCGACGGCGAGTATGATAAACTTTACGATGAGCTTAAATCGCTTGAAGAAAAAACGGGTGAAGTTCTTTTCGATTCTCCCACTCAACGTGTGGGAGGCGAGCCTATCTCCGCATTTGAAAAACACACGCACATAGAAAGGTTGTACAGTTTAGATAAAGCCACAAGCGAGCAAGAAATGCAGGCTTTTTTCAATCGCGCTTTTAAGTCGTTAGATTATTTTCCCGAATGTACCGTGGAATATAAGTTTGACGGTTTAACCATTTGCTTAACTTATAACGACGGTGCTTTCGTCCGTGCAACCACTCGTGGCAACGGAGTTACTGGTGAAGACGTTACCGCGCAAGTAAAAACCATAAAAAGTTTTCCTTTGGCTATAAAGTACAAGGGATTATGCGAGGTAAAAGGCGAAGCTGTAATCAAACTTTCGGTGCTCGAAAAATACAACAGCACCGCAACAGAGCAATTAAAAAACGCTCGTAATGCTGTGGCGGGCGCTATTCGTAACCTTGATCCTAAAGAAACCGAACGTCGCAAGCCCGAAATACTCTTTTATGATGTAAATTTTATGTCGGACGAAGCTGTAACAAGTCAAACCGACAGCGTGCGCTTTTTAAAAGAAAACGGATTTAAAGTTTTTGACTTTTTCCGTGTGTGTAAAAGTGCCGATGAAATAACTGCGGCTATAAGCGAAATCGAGCAAAACAGAAAGTCCTTGGATGTTTTAACTGACGGAGCGGTTATAAAAATAAACGATTTTGCTATTCGTCAAACGCTTGGCGCAACCGAAAAATTTCCGCGTTGGGCAATAGCATACAAGTTTGAACCCGAAGAAACAACCACAATATTAAAAGATGTCGTTTGGCAGGTTGGCAGAACGGGCAAGCTTACTCCGCTTGCTATATTGCAACCTGTCGATTTATGCGGTGTTACGGTAAAAAAAGCAACGCTCAACAATTATTCAGACCTTCAAAAAAAGGGAGTGCGGTTAAATAGTAGGGTGCTTATTCACCGCAGTAACGAAGTTATTCCTGAAATTTTAGGTACAACCGAATATTTTGAAAACAGTCAAATGGTCGAAATGCCATCCGTTTGCCCCGAATGTGGCGCAACGCTTGAAAAAATAGGTCCAAATCTATTTTGTCCCAATAAAGAATGTCGCAAACGCGTAATATTATCGCTTGCATATTACGCCTCTAAAGAGGCTATGAATATAGACGGTTTTTCTGAAATGACCGCCGCCGTTTTATTCGATAAACTCGGCGTGCGCGATTTTTCGCAACTTTATCTTTTAACGCGAGATAATCTTATCGGGTTAGAGGGATTTAAAGATAAAAAAGCCGATAACATTTTGGTGTCAATCGAAAAATCTAAAAAAGCTGATCTTGCAAGCTTTATTTTTGCTTTGGGTATAGACGGCGTAGGTAAAAAGACAGCAAAGGATTTATCCGCGCGCTTTAAATGCTTGCAAAATTTGCAAAACGCAACCAAGGAAGAGCTTTTAGAAATTCCCGAAATAGGCGGTATTTTAGCGGATAATATTTTTGCATATTTTTCCGACGAGGAAAATTTACAAGAAATAGAAAAATTGTTGGCTCAAGGCGTAACCTGTGAATACACCGAAAATGTAAAAGGTGAACTTTTCAAGGGTGAAAAAGTGGTCTTAACGGGCACCTTGCAAAAATACAAAAGGGCGCAAGCTCGGCAAATTATCGAAAGTTTAGGCGGTGAGGTTTGCGGTTCTGTAAGCAAGCTCACAACATTGGTGCTTGCTGGCGAACAAGCGGGCGAAAAACTCGATAAGGCTCTTGCTCTCGGCATAAAAGTTATAGATGAAGATCAATTCGATAAAATGATACAAAACGAAATTTAAATGTTGCAATAGGTATAATTATTAGAGGTATAAATGAAAACATTAGATCAAATTTTGCCTAAGGTCGAAAAACCGTCAAGATATATAGGCGGAGAATGGGGAGAGGATACCCCCGTACTTTCCCAAATGAACTACTGTATATGTTTTCCCGATGTATACGAAGTAGGTATGAGTAATTTAGGAATAAAAATAGTTGCCGAAGCTATAAAAAGCGTTGAGGGAACTTGCGTGGATAGGTGTTTTGCTCCGTGGCCGGATTTTGGTGCCGCTTTAAAAGAAAATAATATTCCGCTTTATTCGTTGAGCTTAAAAAAACCGCTTGCCGAATTCGATATGATTGGCTTTTCGCTTTCGTACGAAATGAGTTATACCGCAGTGCTGTATATGCTCGATTTAGCAGGTATTCCGCTAAAGGCTTGCGAGCGTGGCGAAGAATACCCCATTGTTCAAGCGGGCGGTCCTTGCGTATGCAATCCCGAACCTCTTGCAGACTTTTTCGATTTGTTTACTATAGGCGATGGCGAAGAAGTAATGGCTCAGCTTGCCGAGCTTAAGTTAAAATGCAAGGATAAAAAAAGTTTCTTACAAGAAGCTGCTAAATTGCAAGGCGTTTATGTACCATCCTTAATGCAAGTCGAATATAACGCTGACGGGACCATAAAAGCTTTTAGTGGCGCTTGCAACGTAAAAAAGGCACTCGTAAAAGATTTAGATAGCGCGGTTTTCCCCAAAAAATTTGCCGTTGCCAATACCGAGGCTGTTTTTGATAGAGCTATAATCGAGGTTGCGCGCGGTTGTTACCGCGGTTGCCGTTTTTGTCAGGCAGGATTTTTATACAGACCAGTCAGACTGCGTAGCGTTCAAACGCTTACCGACCAAGCTTGCAATATTGTTAATCACGGCGGTTTTTCCGAATTGTCTTTGAATAGTTTATCAACGGGCGATTATCCGGAACTCGGCACTTTGCTCGACAGCATAAACGAGCGCTTGCCCGATATAAAAATGACATTACCTTCTTTACGCGTGGATAGTTTTGAAAGCAATTTTACAAAATTCTCGCGTCAAAGTTCTATAACTTTCGCCCCCGAAGCAGGCACGCAACGCTTGCGCGATGTTATCAATAAAGATATTACCGAAGAGGAAATAATGCGCGGCGCGCAAAATGCGTTCAACCACGGTTATTCTTCCATAAAATTGTACTTTATGATGGGCTTACCCACCGAAACTGACGACGATTTGCGCGGTATTGCCGATATTGTAAGGAAAATTAAAGGAATATACGGTAAAAATCCCGCCGCGGCACGTGCGTTGCGCGTTTCGGTAAGTGTTTCAACCTTTATTCCTAAGCCCTTCACGCCCTTCCAATATGAGCGCCAAGTCAGCAAGGAAGAGGTAAAACATAAAATAGAGTTACTTAAAAGCGAGTTGTTTATAAAGGGCGTTTCGTTTAGTTGGAACGACTTCGAGCTTTCCGAAATAGAATCCGTTCTTGCTCGCGGCGATAGGCGTTTAGGAGCTGTTATCGAAAACGCTTATAAGCGCGGTTGTGTGTTCGACGGTTGGCAACAGTATTTTAAATATGACCAATGGGTGGCGGCTCTAAACGATTGCGGATTAAAAACCACCGATTACACTCGTGAGTTTGGCGAGGACGAATTGTTGCCGTGGGACTTCATTGATGTTTTTATCGATAAAGAGTTTCTTATTAAAGAAAGGCACAAAGCGTATGGCGGTATAGTAAGCGGAGGCTGTCAGTCTGGTTGTAAGGCTTGCGGTATGCAAAAGGTGTTTAAGTGCAATATTGCAAAAAACGAACAATAATTATTATTTGAGGTAATACATGCTTGTTTTTAAATATACAAAAACGGACGGAGCCGAATATGTTTCGCATCTCGATATGCTTCGTCATATAAATAAAATCATGCGCCGTGCCGGTATAAAAATAAGTTTTTCTAAGGGCTTTAATCCGCATATGCACATATTTATGTCTGCACCTATAGCCGTTGGCGTAAAGTCTCAAAGCGAATACTGTTTTGTCGACTGCGAAGAAGATGCCGAGCTTTTTAAAGACAAATTCAACGCGTATACTTTTAATGGTGTAAAATGTCTTTCGGCTGTAAACGTAAACAAAAAAGTGAGTGTTCAAGGCTTAATTAACCGTGCGGAATACATAATAAGCGGACTTTGCACTTTTAACGAACAAAGCATATTAAATGCCGAAGAGTTTTTTATTACCGATAAAAAGGGCGACCGCAAAGAGGTAAGAAAAAAAATATACTCGATTAAACGCGATGCAGACGGAAATCTTATAGCGCGTTTGGGTTTTGGTAACGATGCTCTCCGCCCTGACTTATTTTGCAACGAAATTAAAAGTTTACAAAATTTTACAGGGGACGTGATTATTACAAAAACAAAAATGTTTGTCGGCGATGTCGATTTTGAAGATTATTTAAAGCAAACGCAAAATTAATCTTGTTGTTTGTTTTATTACCCCGCAATTTATTACATTTATTTATAAACGGTTTGCAAGCTAAACGCAACCAAAATTTTAATTATTTTTATCCTGACTAAAGAGCTGACGGGCGTGAAAAAGAGCCTTTTTAAGAATGTTTTTGCAAGAAGTTACATATTGGCAAAAACAAAATAGGACAGGAGATGACGATGTCTAAAAATTTATATATAGACACTTACTGCGGAAATATCATCGCTGCGCTTGCCGATGATAAAAAATTACTTGAATATCATATAGAAAAAAAGAACACAACCTTTCTTACCGGGAGCATATATAAAGGCAGGGTAGAAAACGTTATTGACGGAATGCAAGCTGCTTTTGTGGATATAGGGCTTGGAAAAAACGGCTATTTATATGCGGGCGATATGCTCGGCGATAATGCCGAAATAGCCGACGAAATGGTTTTATCTTACACGCTTAACTTAAAGCCCGGCGACTTGGTAACCGTGCAAATTATCAAAGACGGGTTTGGTAATAAAGGCGTAAAATTAAGCTCTTATTTATCATTTGCCGGCAGATATCTCGTATATATGCCGCAGTTCAACGATATTTTCATTTCGCGTAAAATTACGGATGAAAAAAATCGTGAAAAATTAACGGCTGTTATTGCGTCGTTAAAACTTAGCGGAGGGTTTATTTTAAGAACGGCATCCGAGCAAGCAAAAAAGAGCGAGCTTGTTTCCGAAGCTAAGTATTTAGTAAGCGTATACGAAGAAGTTTTAAAAGGTTTTGATCAAGCAAAACCGGGTGATGTTTTGTATTCAGAGGGCAATCTTGCCGTAAGAATGTTGCGCGACGTATACACTTCTGAAATTGACAAAATATACGTCGCCGATAAAAAGCTTTACGATGCCGTTTACGAAAATGCTAAAAAAAGAGGCCCCGAGGTAAAAAATAAGGTTGTTTTTTACGATAAAAACATAGATATGTTTGAATATTTCGGGTTAGATGACGAAGTTGATAACCTTTTGCACAACCGAGTTAATTTAGAAAGCGGCGCATATCTTGTAATAGATAAAACCGAAGCTTTAACCGCAATAGACGTAAACACGGGCAGTTATATCGGTTTAGATAACCTTGAAGATACTGTTTTTCAAACAAACATTTTAGCCGCCAAAGAAATTGCAAGGCAGGTACGGCTACGCAATATAGGTGGAATTATAATAGTCGATTTTATCAATATGGAAAAAACGGAGCATCGCGAAGCTGTTGTTAACGAACTTATGGAATCGTTAAAGCAAGATCGCGCAAAGTGCAACGTTATGGGAATGAACGAGCTTGGGCTTGTGGAGTTCACTCGCAAAAAAAAGCGCAAAGAAAGTATTTCGCTTTTAGAAAAAAAATGCCCTTATTGCCAAGGCGATGGATCTATTTTTTCCAACGATTACATAATTTTAAAAATTCGCGCAGCCCTTCTCGATGTTTTTGCCGAAGGTTACAAAAGTGCGATAGTCGATTTAAACGTGGAAATAATGTCGTATATACTTCAACGCGGCGTGCTCAGCAACGACGTGCAAAAAATATGGCAGGATAAGCGCATTTACGTTATTCCGCATAAAACTTACCATCAAGAATATTTTTCGGTTCGCGGCGACAATAACGATGTTTTAGAATTGCCCGATAAAGCAAAAATCTTATATTAATGTTTTTTGCTTTTTGTTGGCGTAATGCATTTTTTAAAAAGCATAAAAATTTTAGCAGTTTAAGGTGTGAGTTATAAAAAAATAATTAAAAATTGTCAAGCTACATACTATGCTTGACAATTCTTTTTTTTAACTGTATAATTTCAACATTATATTTAGCAGAGAAGTTGCGAAAGCGTGTAGCTTAGCGGTCGGGCAAAAACTCGTATCCGCATTAAGCGCATAGTGGCAAATCGGGGGATGTTCGGTTTGCACGAAAAGGCATATGCCTGCGGTTTTCGTAACGGTCCGTTGCTTAGGGCGCTTAACATAACGGTGCGCAAAAGTTCGGACCTCTCTTGTCGGGAGGTTTTTTTATGTCTTTTATAAAAGAAAAACGCGAAAAATCAAGGGTAACGCTTGCGGCAAAAAATCAGCCGCTTAACAAAAATCAATCTTGCGAAAAAATGCAAGCAACAGCTAACGCCAACGCCGAGGCTTTTCAAGGTTCGCAAACGAATAGCGCCGTTACAAACAACGAAAAAAATCAAGTGCTTTCAGCCACCATGCAAATAGTTTTAACGGCTATGTTTATTGCTCTTGCTGCGGTATCCAATTCCTTTTTAACGGTAAGGGTTGGCGCATTTTTAAAATTTTCGGCAACGTTAACCGTTTATTTTTTTGCAGGATATATCCTCGGCGCTCCGCTCGGTTTTTTGGTTGGCGTTATCGGTGACGTACTCGGTTGGTTATTGTTTACCGACGGTGCATACAATCCCGTAATAGGGCTTTCTTACGGTCTTAATTGTTTTATTCCGGCTATCATTTTTGGCGTTCGTCGTCCGGTAAAAACACTTTCGCCGCTAAATTTTGCTTTAAAAAGTTTTGCGGGGTTCGCTTTAAGTTATATAATATGTACGGTCTTTTTAACTTCGCTCGGGATATGGCTTTATACTTCATATATACAAAGCAAGTATTCAAGCTTTTGGTTTTGGATCGTTTACCGAATATCCACTCAATCGCTTAACAATCTTGCAAATTATTTGCTCAGTGTTGCGCTGTTCTTTTCGTTAAATGCTATAAAACCGCTAAAAAAATACCTATAAATTTTGTTTTTGTCAATCGCAGTTTTGCGGTTGATTTTTTATGCGTAAAACTCTTCAACATCATTTATCGAGCGATAAAGTTTTTATGCATAAAAGCTCGCAAGCAAAAGTAATTCCGCAAGCAAACAAAAAGGCAAAAAAGGGCGGTATCAGTTTATTTAAAAGTTGGCTTAAAACAATGCATAAAACCGAACAAAAAATAGTTATAACAGCCATAGGTGTAAGTTTTTTTATGAATAAAAGTTTATTGCAACAAATTCTTTTTAAAAGCAAAACGTTTAGTATTGCGTTAACGGTAAAATTTAAAAAATGTCCGGCTATAAGTGCGTAATTGCCTATTACGCGCGGTAAAAAAGCAATGCATCCTACAAGACATAAAGCTCCGCAAATGTAATAAATAAGCGTTTTTCGTTCCATTCCCATAGAGTTTAACAGGCTGGTTGAAATCATAGTTACAGCCATCGGCAGCATTACGGGAGCGGCAAACCTTAAGTAGGTTCCTGAAAGTGTATTGTTGTAAACAAGCATACCTATATAATTGCCTGTTCCTATAAAAAGGGGAATAATCAAACAGGCTATCATTGCCGACGAAAACAGCGCCTTTTCGGTATTTTTTTGTATTTTTTCCGTTTGTTTGCGATAAAAATTGTCTGATAATTCAGGCACAAGCACTAAAGAAATAGAGCCTATTATGGTGGACGGAATAAATAGCAGCGGCATTGTCATACCGCTTATTATTCCGAATTCCGAAACCGCTTGTTGCTTGCTCATTCCTCCCGCAATAAGTGCGGCGGGTAAAATAAGTGCGGTAAGAGAACTTGTAAGCGATGTCGCCCCGCGCATAAAGGTAATGGGTGCACTCGATAAAACAAGCGGTTTTATTTGTTTTAGCGGATTTTTCAGTCTTCCGCCGCGAATAAAAAAAACGGTAACCGAAACTGTGAAAGAAAAAATGTATGAAACAAGGACCGCAAGACTTGCCGAAATTGTTTTTTGGCTAACCGATATCGCTTTATAAACGGCAATCGTGCCAAAAACAAACATCACGGCTTCTTCTAATAATTCAATAACCGCATAGGTGTAAAAATTTTTTGTACCCCAAAAA
>CAZPFZ010000025.1:0-10991 GCA_964585955.1 uncultured Acidiphilium sp. | reverse complement strand
ATATAATTTACGCGAGCAATAATTAGCCGCAAATATCATTCGGGTTGGTAATAGACGGGGCAAAAACCGTGCCTTTGTCAATACGTTTCGGATAGGGAGAAATCTATGAAACATTCAAAACTATTTTTATCGTTATGCTTAATGTTCATCATTATCGGTTGCGTGGCTACATTTAGCGCTTGCTTAACCGATGAACAGCTTACTCACGTCCATACTTGGGCTGAAGTTGAAGGTGAGCAGTATGCCGCAGAAGACGAACCCGCTTGCAAGGGCGTATACTATAAATCTTGCAGCGGATGCGGAATGATCGCTAATGATCAAACTTTTATTGGCACACCGCTTTCTGGTCACGTTTATGATGAAGAACTTATTTTAGAAAACGGTGCTAACCTTGCAAGCACTGCCGATTGCGATAGCTCGGCAACATACTATTATGTTTGCAGTTTGTGTCACGAAGCAGTTGGAACAACTACGTTTGCTTCGGGTGAAGGTTTAGGTCACACTAAAAAATCCGTTCCCGTTTTAGACGAATCGAGTTCTGATGAATGCTTATTCGGACACAGCATGGTCGAAATTTGCACAAAGTGCGGTGCTGTTGATCCTGTATATTTAACCAATTACAGACGTGGTAAAGATTGGACATTGGTTACCAAACCCTCATGTTCGTTCAACGCTGCAGGCGAATTGGTTTGGACTACGGGCGCAATAAAAGGCAAATGTATTGACTGCGGAAAAACGCTTAACATGACATTGCCTGCAACATTGCCCAATCCTTATGCAGGGCAAACTAATACGGTAGCTCAAACTTCTACCGAAGGCAATGTTGAAGCTGCAGGATATTACACAATTAAAAACTGCACTTTCGCTACAAACTGTTCGGTTGCCGACGTAGTTGTATATACATATAAAATTTATGGTCACTTGGATGGCGAAACTTGCTTAAACGACGATTGCAGTTGTAAAATAAGCTTTACCGTACAAATGCCCACGGGATTACATACACTCAAAAGAGCAGACGGTTCCGTAAGCTATATGGATCCTTCTCTTACATATTATTATGACGATTATCCCGAATTGGAATTAACCGGCAATTCAGTGCTCTCTTGCGCTGTTGCAAACACCAGTCCTAACTCTTGGTTTAAGTGTGCAAAATGCGAAAAGTCTATTCTTATAACGGTTAATAAACATCACCAATTACCCGAAAATCCCACCGATATAACGGTTATTACACAGGCTGATTGCGAAAACGACGGCGAAGTTTTATTAAAATGCGCGCTTTGCGGTCAAGAAGATATGCCCGATATCGTTCCTAAAACAGGTCATAATTATTCGTATGCACTTGTTTATGATACCGTAAATAAATGTTGGAATCTCCAAGGTGAATGTGCTAACGAACATTGCCCGAAGAGAAATATATTTGAAGCTAAAGTTACCGTTGTAAGAACCGAAAGCGTTAACGCTACCTGCAAACAAGACGGTTACGAAAAGGTTCGTACGGCTAACAAATACGGCGACAAATATGTTGAAGGCGAACGCAAATTCGCAAAATTAAACAACCACCGCTTTGACGACGGAAGCCAAACAGGTGTTGTAATGAATACAACAAATGTATATTTGGTTAGCGCAACATTTAAGAACAATGTTGTACCCGAAGTTGTAGGTAACCCCGGCGGATATATTTGTAACGAAAGCGGCGTTAGTGCTTTCTTTAAATGTGCCGATTGCGGACAAAACATTATAGTAAAAATACGCTTTGACCACACCAAGAAAGGTGAAGCCACAGTAATAAATCAAGCAACTTGCACCGAAAAAGGTAAAGTTACATATGTTTGCGACGTATGTCACGAAACTCAAACAGAAGAAACTCCGGCTTTAGACCATCAATATCAATGGAAGCTTGTTGAAAGCGGTAACAAATATTATATGGATGGCGTATGCGGACGTTGTGACGGTACAACCCGCAAAGGTCCCGTTTCCGTTAATGAAGTTGACAGAAAACCCGCTAAATGTAACGTAGTCGGTTCTATTACTTATGCTTGCACTATGGATGGCAAACAATATACCATTGAAGTAAAACTTGCAATGTTAGATCACCTTTTAGGTGGCGAACGCTTACCGTTACAAGATGAAGAGGGTGAAGATGTTGTTTATGATATGCGTCCCGGATTCGAACTTACCGGTAACGGTCAAGATTGTAGCCAAGGTGTAGGCTCTGCTTACTTTACTTGTGAAGAATGCGGTAGACCCATTATAATAAAGGTTAATATTGCTCACACCAAAGGCACTAAACTCGCTTCGGTTAAAGCTACTTGCACTGTAGGTGCTTATGACGAATATAATTGTGCCGAATGTGGACAAAAATTTAGCGTTGTTACAAGCGAGCCTCTCGGTCACGATTACACCGCTAAAATGACGGTTAATCCCACTTATAGTCAAAAGGGCAATATTCAAGTAGGTTGCAAGCGTTGTGATTTTCACGATGATGCCGAAATGCCCGTTTTAGACCAAACCAATTATCAGTTAAAAGCAACAGATCCCACTTGCGAGGCAGAAGGTAAAAATTCCTATACATATGTTTTTGAAGACGATAACGGAAAAAAATACACCTTTGTTGTTGACGTAACTGTTGCAGCTTTGGGGCACGCATATAATTCAAGCAATTATGAAACTTCTCCTGTTTACACCGAATGGGATATATACGATACCGAAACAAATACAGCTATATATCATTGTAAAGGTTTTTATTGCACAAGATGCGAGTCGCTTGTTATGATTGAAAAAACACCTGTTTAATATTAAAAGAGAAATAGGATGTTTAATAGTTAGCCCGATATAAGGACTGTTTAAAATTAATATACCAAAAAGTAAATAAACTTCTTTGTCTCGGATAAATAAAAAATTTGCGAAAAAACGTAGTTGACGTTTCTTTCGCAAATTTTTTTGTTTTAAATGGTATGCGTATTAGAATAAAATCGAATACCAAAAAGTGTTGACAAAAAATTGATATTATGTTAAGATGCATATGGTTGCTTGTCGGCAAAATGAAAATTATGGAGGCTTTTTATGGGTTTTAAGGCAAATAATGTGGTTATGACTCCGCGCGAAAAGTATGAAAAAGGTTATGCCACTGCAAGGTATAATTTGCTTGCAGTAATCGCGCTTACCGCACTTAACATCATTATGTTTTTAACGGGTAGCGAAAGTTACTTTTTATTTTCGGCAACAATGCCTTATCAGCTTGTGGTAATTGGTTGGGTTATGGTGCAAGAGGGCGCCGCGTCTGCTATTTTGGTAATAACAATAATAGCTGCCGCGTTAATAATTGCAGCTTACCTTGTTTGTTTTTTCATAGGTAAAAAATACGTTTGGGGTATGGTTGTTGCTCTTATTTTGTTTGCAATCGATACCGTTTGGTTTTTGTTTTTGGCAATTAGTGCGTTCGATGCAAGTCTTATAATAAACTTTGTGTTTCAGGTGTGGGTATTGTATTATTTGATTATGGCTATTATTTATCACTTTAAATTAAAAGCCATGCCCTGCGATACCGCTGAAAATGTTCAACAGCAACAAACCCAACAAACTGAAAATTCAGTATTTGCCGAACAAAATTCTTTTTTAAATCAAGAAGATAGCGAAAGTAACAATCAAGAAGATTAATCTTTTTTTTAGCAATAATTAATTCTGCCACCGGGTAGAAAAGAATGCAATGCATTCGTTTTACGCATCGTTAGGTCTTAGAAGATGTGTGAAGCGAGTGCTTTTTATTTTACAAAAAAGGAGAAAAAATATAAATATAATAAAAAAAATGCGTAAACTACTTTTCTTTGTTTGAACTTAATTTATGGTTTGCATCGGATTTGTTTATAACCGTTGCGTTTTTGCTGTTTGATAAAAATAACCATTTTACGCTTACGCTTCGCTCGTTGGTGTAAAATCACTCATTTTTAATGCAAAAGGCAACGTGATAGGGCAGTTTTTAATGATTATTTTTAGTGTTGTGTACGGTATTATTTCGTTCGGTTTTTGCATATTGTTTTAATAGTTTTATGGGTTATGGCAAGTATGCAAAAGGTAAAATATATATCTGTAGTTGTGTGTTTTATTGCTTTTTTGTTTAACGATGTATATGGGTTTATAAATTGGCACAAAATGAAAAAAAGTACAAGAATAAAATGCTTAGGCATTAGAGAATTGAACTGTTAAGCCTTAAATGTGTCTTTTTTTCATTTTAGACAAATGTTGCTCGTAGTATTTGCAAAAAAAAGGGCTGTTGGCAAATTAAAATTGCAAACAGTCCTTTTGTATGTGCTAAAATATTTTTAACGGCAACTGAATTGTTCTTCTTCGGGTAGGTTAATTTGTATTTTTGCTTTAAGGCGTATATCGCGTGAAGAAGCTCCTACCAATATTTCAAAATCGCCGTTTTCAACATACCATTTTTTCAAATTGGTGCTGTAATATGCAAAAGATCTTGCATCAAGTTTTAAGGTGACGCGTTTAGTAGAATGTGCTTTAATAAGGTCTTTAGAAAAACCTTTTAATTCCTTGGGCGGGCGGCTTACCATACAAAATACGTCTTTAATGTAAAGCTGTGAAACTTCTTGTGCGTCTATATCGGAATTGTTGGTGATGTTGTAGCTTACTTCGTATTCGGTTTCGTTTATTTTGTTAACCGTTAAATCTGCATAGCTAAAGTCTGCATACGAAATACCGTGACCGAACGGGAAAAGAACATCTGCTTGCACTGCATCGTAATAGCGGTAACCAACAAAAATGCCGTCAGGGTATTGCTCTACGCAACCGTTGCCCGTTTCGTTTTCGCAGTAGGTATCTTCAAGGCACAGCGGGAATGTTTCCGATAATTTTCCGCTTGGGCAAACTTTACCCGTAAGAATGTTTGCGACGGCCTCGTTAACACCTTCGCCTGCATAACCTGCAAATACAACGGCTTTTACCTTGTCAATCCACGGGCTCATATCAATCGCACTACCGGCATAAACAACCACAACAACGTTTTTGTTTACTTCAGCCGTTCCCAAAATCAATTGCTCCTCAGTTATAGGCAATCTTAGCGTTGTGCGATCAAATCCTTCGCTTTCTATAGTGTTGTTTGTTCCTACGCAAACAACTGCAATATCCGCATGGTAGGCTGTTAAAAATGCGTCTTTCATATTTACTGTGCCAAGCCAAGGCGAAACATGGGTTTTGTTGTTGTAAGCAGCTTTACACTTGTTGCTTGCTTGGTTTATTAAATCGGCAAGATTTTTTTGTTTATATGCAGTTTCTACAAAAGCCGAGCCGCCTCCGCCAAGTGGCGGTTCGTAGGCGAACTGTCCGTTAATACATATATTTTCGCCCTTTAGCGGCAATAAATTATCCTCGTTTTTGAGTAAAACAATGCCGTCTTCAGCTATTCGTACTGCATTTTCGTGCCTTTGTTCGGCGGTGTAGGCAACCTTTTTTTCGCAAGCAAAAGCTTTATCTATAAGGTCGAGTATTCTATTTGCGCTTTTGTCAATTTGTTCATCGGTAATAAGCCCTTTGTCGTAAGCGGCTTTTAAATCGTCGTAAGATTTTGGAGTGAAAGGCATTTCCAAATCTAACCCGGCGCGCAGTCTTCTAAATTGGCTGTGTACTGCACCCCAATCTGAAATTACTGTGCCTTCGTAGCCGAATTCGTCACGCAAAAGGTCGGTTAAAGCATACTTGTTTTCCGAAGCGTATATGCCGTTAATCAAGTTATAGCTGCACATTACCGTCCAAGGCTTTGCTTGGAGGGCTATTTCAAAATTGGCAAGATATATTTCGCGTATAGAGCGTTCGTCTAATTCGTTTGACTGAAAAAGTCTGTCATATTCGCGGTTGTTTGCAAAGTAATGTTTAAGCGAAGTTCCCACGCCTTTAGACTGCACACCCTCTATATAAGCTTTTGCAATGTGTCCCGCAAGGAAGGGATCTTCCGAGCAATATTCAAAATTTCTTCCGCAAAGCGGTGTTCTTTTTATGTTTATGCCGGGGGCTAAAATAATGTCTGCTCCGTTAGCAATACATTCGTCGGCTATGGTTTCGCCGTCAAAAAAGGCTGTTTTGGTATTCCAGCTGTTTGCTACAACAACCAAATTTGGCATTGCGGTTGCCTTTTTTGTTGTATTGTCGTCGTTTATCATTCTTAATCCGTTTGGTCCGTCCGACATAAAAATTTGTTTTAACTTGCCGTTTGCGTTATAGGTGCGCCAAGTGTCTTGTCCGGAAAGCAAATGTAATTTTTCTTCTAACGTAAGTTTAGCCAAGTTGTTATTCATCAATAACCTCGCTTATTATTTTTTCTTAAAGTATAACATGCTTTATTTCTGAAATCCACACAAAATGTTGCTTTTTATTCTCATTTTATGATATAATAAAAATATGGACGGTACATTTTACGAACAATGGCGCGAAAACGACGGTTTGTTGGTCTTTCCAAACAAAGGCGATTATTATCCCGCGCATTTTCATAACAATATAGAAATAGAGTTGCTTATTAAAGGCGAGCGTAAAATTTCCCTTAATGGCAAAACTTATTGCATGCAAGCGGGGAGTGTGGCGATTATTTCCGGCTACGATGTGCATTGCTATTTTGATAGCAATGACGAAAATTTACAAGATATTGTTGTAATGATTCCCTCTGTTTATATGGATAAATACAACGCGAAGTACGGTAAAATGCGCCCTAAATCACCCATAATAAACGATCCCGAAACAGTAAAAAAGCTTGTTGAAATAGCAGAACGGTTATTTTTAGACGGAAGCATTTGTGAAAACGTTAAGCAGGCCGCCGTGGATTTGTTTTTTGCCGTACTTACTGAAAAGGTTGAATATGTTCCCCTTTGTCGTGACGACGATAATATTTTAATAAGAACATTGCTCATGTATATATCTTCGCACTACAAAGAAAATATAAATTTAAACACTGTGGCAAAGGCGTTGGGATATACTCCGGCACATCTTTCGCGTACCTTTCATCAATATTTTAACAAGGGCATAGCGGAATACATCAACGATTTGCGCATAGAATACGTAAAAAACAAACTGCAATGCGAAAAAAATGTAAAAACGACGGATATTTTGTTTGAGGCGGGTTTTGGCAGTATACAGTCGTACTACCGCAATCGTAAAAGACAGAAACAAAACGGACAAAAGGTATGATTTTTTACATGCAAAAGGTATGAACAACGGTTAATGCCTCTATATTTTTTCATACTTTATAACAAAAAAGCAAGAGAGAAGTAAAGCACGATTAAGGAGACTTACTATAAATGAAAGATTTTGTACATTTACATCTTCATACCGAATACAGTTTGTTGGACGGAGCCGCAAAAATAGATAAGGTTTTTGAGCTTGCCAAAGAGTTAGGGCAAAGTGCAGTGGCTATAACCGATCACGGCAATATGTATGGAGTTGTATATTTTGCCGAACATGCGGCAAAACTCGGTATGAAGGCAATTATCGGTTGCGAAATGTATATGTGCGACGATATGTATAAAAAGGACTCGATGAACAGTCAATACGAACATCTTGTGCTTTTGTGCAAGGATGACCAAGGTTATAAAAATCTTATAAAACTTGTTTCTCTTGCTTATATAGACGGTTTTTACAGAAAACCGCGTTGCGATTATAACTTACTTGCCGAACACCACGAAGGTTTGGTTTGTTTGTCTGCATGCCTTGCGGGCAAAGTGCCGCAATTATTGCTTGCCGGCAGATACGAAGATGCTAAAGCTTTTGCTTTAAAAATGAAAGATTTGTTTGGTGATGATTATTATCTTGAAATACAAAATCACGGCATTGCCGAACAGATGCAAATTAACCCTTTACTTTTTAGAATGTCACGCGAGACGGGCATAAAACTTGTTGCCACAAACGACGTGCACTATCTTACCAAGGACGATGCGCTCATGCAAGAGGTTATGATGTGCATAAATACGCAAACCACGCTTGACGACCCCAAACATATGCGCTTTGAAACGCAGGAGTTTTATTTAAAAAGCCGCGAAGAAATGGAGGTTATGTTTGGCGACGCGCCCGAAGTTTTAGATGTCACGTTAGAAATAGCCGAAAAATGTTCGGGTAATTGCATAAAACTCAATAAAAAATGTGAGCCTGTAAGGGACGCTTCGTTGGTGCCGGGGTATATTCCGCCAAACGGCATGACTGCTTATGAGTATTTAAAAATGCTCGGCGAAGAGGGCTTGAAAAAGAAATATAAAGAAATTACCCCCGAAATTAGGGAAAGATTCGATTACGAGCTTGAAACCATTAGCAGTATGGGTTACCTCGAATATTACCTTATAGTATGGGATTACATTAACTATGCGCGTGAACACGATATACCCGTCGGCGCAGGACGAGGCAGCGGCGTTAGTTCGATAATAGCTTATTCTATAGGTATAACCGACGTTGAGCCGTTGCAGTACAATTTGATTTTTGAAAGATTTTTAAATAAGGAAAGGGTAAGTATGCCCGACTTCGACGTAGACTTTGATCCCGAACGCCGCGAAGAGGTTATAGAATATGTTCGCGATAAATACGGGCGCGATAAAGTTGCGCAAATCGTAACCTTTGGTACAATGGCGTCGCGTGCGGCGATAAAAGACGTTGCAAGGGTTATGAAAGTTTCGTATGCAGAAGTGGATAAAATAACCAAGCTTATGGACGGCAAACATACTATTCCCGAACTACTCGGTTTAAAAAAGAGCAAAAAGGATGGCGATGTTACCGTTCGCGAGTTAAAAGAGTTATATCAAAGCGATAATACGGTAAAAGAAGTTGTAGATATGGCTATGAAGCTTGAGGGTATGCCGAGAAATATATCCGAGCATGCTGCCGGTGTTATTATTTGCAACAAAGTGCTTTCCGATAATATTCCGCTTGCGCGCAACGGCGACGATATTGTAACGCAGTTTAATATGAAGGTAGATGAGCAAATGGGCATGCTTAAAATGGACTTCCTTGCCTTAAAAACTCTTACCGACATTAAAAAAGCGTGCGATTACATTTATGAAGATAAGGGCATAAAAATTGACTTTAGAGAGATTGGTTATGCCGAAAAAGAGGTTTATGACCTTATAAGTAGCGGCGATACCGACGCTGTATTCCAATTGGAATCTCCGGGAATGAAAAAGTTCATGCGCGAACTCAAACCGGAAAACCTTGAAGACGTAATAGCGGGAATTTCGCTTTTCCGTCCCGGCCCCATGGATTCTATTCCTAAATATATACAATATAAAAATAATCCCGAAACAATGGTGTTTAAGCACGAGTTGTTAAAACCCATTCTTACGGTTACGCACGGTGTTATAATTTATCAAGAACAAGTTATGGAAATCGTGCGTAAACTTGCAGGCTTTACGTTCGGTCAAGCTGACATAATCAGACGCGCCATGGGTAAAAAGAACCTTGACGAAATGGCGCGAATGAAGAGTATTTTTATCAACGGCGAAAAGGATGAAGCAGGCAACATAAAAACCGAGGGCGCAATAGCGCGCGGTGTGTCAGCCGAAATAGCCGAGGATATTTTTGACGAAATGACGAGTTTTGCGCAGTACGCGTTTAATAAATCGCATGCCGCGGCTTATGCTGTTTTGGCTTATCAAACGGCATACTTAAAATCGCATTATCCGCAAGAATTTATGGCGGCAATCTTAAACGACCGTATTGATAAAATTGATGAAACTACAAAGTATGTTCAATATTTAAAAGAGCGTAATATCCCCGTTTTGCCCCCCAACATAAACCACAGTAAAGCATATTTTTCGGTGGAAAAAGATAGTGTTCGTTTCGGTTTGGTGGGTATTAAAGGGGTAGGTCTTGCCGCAATAGAAAGCATTGTTGAAGAGCGCAATAATAATGGCGAGTTTAAATCTTTTGAAGATTTTATGTCGCGCGCGAACGTAAAAGTGCTTAATAAACGCCTTATAGAAAACCTTATTTATGCAGGCGCCTTCGATTGTTTTAAGATCCACCGCAGTCAACTTATAATTGTTTACGATTCACTTATGGAAAGGGCAATTACAATTGCTAAGGAGCGTGAAAGCGATCAAATAAGTTTGTTTTCGGGCACGCTTGCAAAGTATAACGAGCTTACCGTAAATTATCCCGATATTCCCGAATACGAAGATAAATTTAAGCTTTCAAAGGAGCGCGACGTTCTTGGTGTTTACGTAACAGGGCATCCGCTCGCCAAATATACCGATAGGTTTGCAAATTTTTCTTTTACTACCGAACTGCTTCAGTATTACGAAGAAGATGAAGACGGCAACCGCACGTATACCGAAATTCAAGATGGACAGCGCGTAGAAATGGGCGGAATAATTACCGCCGTTGCTAAAAAAATAACAAAAAACGGTCAAAGTATGGGCGTGTTCACCGTAGAGGACGTTTATGGCGGTATAGAATGTCTTTTATTTCCCAAGGTGTATGATCGCGTAAAATATCTTATGCGACCCGAACTAATTGTTTCGGTAGAGGGTCGTTTACAAATAAGAGAAGGGCAAAAACCCTCTATTACCGTTGATAAAATTAAGGAAATCGTACTTGACGAAAAAGAAGATAACCAAGCAGAGACTATAAATGTTGTTGAAAACAAACCGGTATCTTATCAAAACAGCGCACCTAAAACCGAGTGGTTGGGTATAACCATACCCGAAGATAAAGAACAGTACGAAGCCGAAGTGTTAGAAACACTTGCTTTATATACAGGCTCGGTACCTGTTATAATTAAAAAAGGTGGTAAGTATTACAGGAGTCCTTACAGCGTAAGAAAATGCAAAGGACTTGTTTCAGAACTCACTTTTTTTGTGAACGAAGAAAACATTTTGTTTTTCGAAAAATAACCGATAATCGACTTATAGCCGTATATTTTGTATAAAAGTACAGTAAAAATTAAATGCTGATTATAAAAAAAGGAAAAAAATATGAAAAAAATAAGCGTGGTAGTTCCTTGTTATAACGAG
>CAZPFZ010000024.1:0-11097 GCA_964585955.1 uncultured Acidiphilium sp. | reverse complement strand
TCCTCAAGATAAGGAAATGGAAGTTGATAATTAAAAAAAACATTTATTTTAATTAGTTTTACATTTAATTCCTTTATTTTTGGCAAAAATAACACGACTTTCGTTTGATACTCATTTTTACAAAATAAGTAGCGCTTTGATTATTTAATCGCGGAAAATATTTTAACAAATTAAATATAAAACAGCTGATAATCGACTTATAGCCAAACTTTTATAAAAAAACACCGCTTAGAAAATACAATCTAAACGGTGTTGTTTTTATAAAAAATTAGTCAACCAATTCGATTATTGCCATCTCGGCATCATCGCCGCGACGGTTATTAATGCGGTATATTCTGGTATAGCCGCCGCCTTGACCGAGTTGTTCTTTTCTATCGGCATATTTGGGAGCTATTTCGTTAAAAATCTTTTCCATAAGAGGGTGTTTTATTCCTTTAACTCTCTTTTTGTAATCAGACATCTTTTCGGTCGGCTGTTTTGCATCGGTAATATCATGAGTCAAAGTCATAATCTTTCTTCTTGCGTTTAATTTTTTAACGCCGTCTTTAAAGACTTTTTTCTTAACTTCTTTACCCTTTGCATCTTTAACGGTAACTTCTTCGGACGTAGAGTCGGTATAGCTGTTAACCGCTAAAGTAATAATCTTTTCAGTATAGGGCTGAAGTTCTTTGGCTCTTGCCAATGTCGTTTCTAACTTGCCGTACCATAAAAGGTCAGATGCGAGATTTCTGAGAATCGTTTTTCTCTGTGTAGATGTAACACCTAATTTTCCCGGCATTTTTTTAGTCCTCCTGTTCCTTTAAATGCAGACCGTAGCTTTCAAGTTTTTGTATAACTTCGTCAAGTGATTTCTTGCCGAGATTTCTTACCTTAAGCATATCGTCTTCAGTCTTTTTAGTTAAATCTTCAACCGTATGGATGTTTGCACGTTTCAAACAGTTATACGAACGAACGGAAAGTTCCATTTCTTCGATGCTCTTTTCTAAAATTCTCGGCATCTGGTCGATTTCGGGGGCAACTAAAATACCGCCGATTCCGCTGATTCTTTCGGATAAAGTAGAGAATATATGCATATGTTCTTCAACAATTTTTGCAGATAAACTAATAATTTCTTTGCCCGAAAAAGCTCCGTTTGTCCAAACTTGCAACGTAAGCTTATCGTAATCGGCGCTTTGTTCACCTTTACGAGTGCTTTCTACATTGTAGTTAACCTTTTTAACAGGGGTATAAATAGAATCAATAGCAATATAATCGATTTCGTCTTTTTTATTGTAATTGGCGCCTTTATAACCTCTGCCTCTGCCAACGGTTATTTCCATGTCCATAACGCCGTTATCGTCAAGCGTGCAAATGTAAGCATCTTTATTTAATACTTCAAGCTCTGCATCTTGTTCGATATCGCGTGCGTATACTTCACACGGACCTTTTTTATACAGTTTTACGATCTTTTTAAAATTATCGTCGGTTGTCGCCGTTTTAAAAGCGACGCATTTTAAATTAAGAATGATTTCGGTTACATCCTCGCGTACGCCGGGGATTGTAGTAAATTCATGTCTTACGTTAAGAGCGGGAGCAAATTTAATGCCCTGAGCTGCAGCTCCCGGAAGTGCAGATAACAACGTCCTTCTAAGGCAGTTGCCGAGCGTAAGCCCGAAACTCTTTTCAAGTGGCGATACAACAACTTTACAATAGCTCTTGTCCTCGCTTTCCTCTACTTCGATTTTAGGCATATCTATTTCCATCATAATAGCGTTCCTCCTGATATTTTCTCGCCAAAAGGCGGGTCTGCCGCACAATCCATTCGATACGGCAATTATTTATCTTCCACGCTTTTTCAAGCAGGGTTATTATTACTTGGAGTACAACTCGACGATCATATGCTCTGCGATCTGAGAATCGATATCTTCTCTTGTCGGTAAAGCAAGAACCTTTCCGCTAAGATTATCAAGATCGAAATCAACCCACTTAGGCATATTTACGTTTTTTCCGGCTTCTTTTAAAGCAGTAAAATATTTGTTACCTTTTTTATTCTCTTTAACAGCGATAACGTCACCGAGTTTTACTTCGTAAGAAGCAATGTCTACCTTTTTGCCGTTAACGGTAAAATGAGCATGCGTAACGAGCTGACGTGCTTGTGAACGAGAACCGGCAAGCCCCATTCTGAAAACAACGTTATCTAAACGTCTTTCCAATAAAGAAAGCATGTTTTCACCGGTGATGCCTTTCATACGGTCAGCTCTTTCATAATAATGTCTGAACTGACTTTCGAGTACACCGTAAATTCTCTTTGTCTTTTGTTTTTCACGAAGCTGTAATCCGTATTCCGAAACCTTTCTTCTGCTGTTAGCATGAGGACCGGGAGCTACCGGTCTTTTTTCGAACGGACATGTATTTTTATAACATCTGTCGCCTTTCAGGAAAAGTTTAGCACCTTCACGTCTGCAAAGACGGCATTTTGCACCTGTATATTTAGCCATTTTATATAACCTCCATTATACTCTACGACGTTTGGGGGGGCGACATCCGTTATGAGGAATGGGCGAAACGTCCTGAATTAAAGTAACCTCGATACCGAGAACGCCAAGCGCTCTGATAGCAGATTCTCTGCCTTGACCGGGACCTTTAACATAAACCTCAACCGAACGAAGACCATGTTCCATAGCAGCCTTAGCAGCAACTTCAGATGCTTGTTGAGCTGCAAACGGCGTGCTCTTTCTTGAACCTCTGTAACCTAAGCTACCTGCGCTCGAGTGAGAAATCGCATTACCGTTCATATCGGTTATAGTAACAATCGTATTGTTGAAAGAGGATTGAATATGAACTTGACCTTTGTCAACTTTTTTAAGTTCTTTACGTTTTCTAACAACTTTTTTTACAGCCATTTTTCATTCCTCCCGTCTTACTTAGTAGCGGTCTTTTTCTTAGCGACCGTTCTTCTCGGGCCCTTACGAGTTCTTGCATTACGCTTTGAACTTTGACCTCTTACAGGTAATCCCTTTCTGTGGCGTTGACCACGATAGCAACCAATTTCCATAAGTCTCTTGATGGATAAGTTAACTTCAGCGCGAAGTTCACCTTCTACGTGAACGTTAGCTTCTATATACTTCATCAATTTAGAAATGTCAGCATCGGTTAAATCCTTAACTCTTATGTCGGGATTAACGCCTGTTTCTTGCAATATTTTACGTGACGTAGCAAAACCAATACCGTATATATAGGTAAGTCCTGCTTCGATTCGTTTTTCTCTCGGTAAATCTACACCGGCAATACGTGCCATTTGATTTTTTGAACCTCCGTATTTTTGCTTAAAATAAATTAAATTTGTATATATAAGTTTCTTGCCTTGTAAGATTGGAATGCTTCTTACAAAACAAAAAGATAATTTTCATTAGCCGAATCAGACTCGGCTTAATAAATAAAGTTTTGAATTTTTAATTATTAGCCCTGTCTTTGTTTGTGACTCTTATCTTTAGAGCAGATGCACATAACTTTGCCTTCTCTTTTGATAATTTTACAATCTTTGCACATAGGCTTAACAGACGGTCTTACTTTCATTTTATTAATCCTCCGAATTATTTTTTGCGCGCGGCGGTCAGTTTTTGCTGCGCCAAACGATTCTGCCTTTTGTCAGATCATACGGACTCATTTCGAGCTTAACTCCGTCACCGGGAATAATTTTAATATAGTTCATTCTCAGTTTGCCGGATATATAAGCGGTAATGATGTGACCGTTGGACAGTTTGACTTTAAAAGTTGCGTTAGGCAATGCTTCAACTATAATGCCCTCGGCTTCTATAACGTCCTCTTTAGACACTGGTTTACCTCCGTTTTATTATTAAAGGGTAAGTATTTCTACACCGTTTGCCGTAATGGCAATAGTGTTTTCGTAATGCGCAGACGGCTTACCGTCGCGCGTAACGCATTTCCACCCGTCGATTATAACTTCGCGTCCGCCCATGTTTATCATAGGTTCAACCGCTATTGTCATACCTTCGCGCAGGCGGATGCCCGTGCCTTTTCTTCCGTAATTGGGAACTTCCGGATCTTCGTGAAGCTGTCTGCCTACACCGTGACCGACCATTTCCCTTACAACGGAAAATCCGTTTGACTCCGCATAGGTCTGCACCTGATAGCCTATGTCGCCTATCGCGCTACCCACGCAAATTCCCTTAATCCCTTCAAAAAAACATTGTTTTGTAACTTCAATCAATCTTTTCTTTTCGGGATCTATATCTCCTACGTAAAAACTTCTTGCAGCGTCGCCGTTAAAGCCGTTAATACACGCACCTACGTCGATGCTGACTATTTCACCTTCATGAATAACTCTGTCGGAGGGAAAACCGTGAACCACTACTTCGTCGATAGACGCACAAATTGTCCCCGGAAATCCGCCTAAACCCAAAAAGTTAGGTTTAGCACCGCACCCTGTTATGTATTCATAAGCCAAGGTATCGAGTTCTTTCGTTGTCATACCCGCACGAATTTTTTCTTCGATAAGATTAAGCACATCGCGCGTGATACGGCAGGCCTCTCTCATTTTTTCAAGTTCTGCAGGAGTTTTGATATGTATCATATTATTATTATTTATTACCTGTTTTTGAAATAATTTCGGCAAAAACATTTTCAACGGTTTGATCGCCGTTTACCGAAATTAACTTACCTTTTTCTTTATAAAAAGAAATTAAAGGCTCTGTCTTTTTTTCGTAAACTTTAATTCTTTCGGTAACCGTTTCTTCTTTATCGTCATCGCGATGAATAAGTTCGGCTCCGCATTCGCAAACATTGTTGCCGTTTAAAAAATCTATATGATACGAAGCATTACATTTGGGACATACTCTTCTGCCGGTTAAACGGCGAAGCAATCTCTCAAACGGTATTTCGATATCTATAACATAATCTATATCCGAAAAACCTTCTAAGGCTTCGGCTTGCTCTACCGTGCGAGGAAAACCATCTAAAAGAAAACCTTTTTTACAATCATCTTCTTTCAATCTGTTTTCAACAATTTTTACGGTAACTTCGTCGGGGACGAGCTGTCCTTGGTCTATATAAAACTTGGCAAGCATGCCGATTTCGGTTTTATTTTTTATGTTATATCTGAATATGTCACCCGTGGAAATATGCGGCAAAGCGTATTTTTCGGAAAGAAAAGCCGCTTGCGTGCCCTTTCCCGCACCGGGCGCACCTAATAAAATTATTTTCATAAAATGCTTTTTTGTTGCGGCGTTCTTTTACGGAACGCCGCACAATTTATCTTACTTTAAGAATCCTTTATAATTCTTCATCATTATTTGTGATTCGAGCGACGTATTAATTTCGAGCGCAACCGAAACAGCAATTAGCATTCCGGTGGCCGAGAATATCGAAGCTGAACCCGGATCAATAATTTTAAAGATTATTGAAGGAATAAGCGCTACCAACGCAAGGAATATAGCACCGAAAAGAGTAATTCTGTTCGATACCTTTTTAAGGTATTCCGTGGTGGGTTTACCAGGTCTTATACCGAGGATAAATCCGCCGTTTTGTTGGATATTGCTTGAAATTTCTTCAGGTTGGAACTGAATGGTGGTATAGAAGAATGCAAATAAAACTATAAGCACGCAAAGAACTACCATATAAAGCCAGCTGCTTGTTCCCATGTATGTCTGCCACCAATTAAGTGCTGGGGTATTCGGCCAGAACATAGACATAACGAGTTCAGGGAAAGATAAGATTGAAAAAGCAAAAATCAAGGGCATAACGCCGTTTGCGTTTACCTTAATGGGGATAACCGAAGATTGTCCGCCATACATCTTTCTACCTTTAACCTGTTTTGCATACTGAACGGGGATTTTTCTTTCCGCAAGTTCTACAAAAACTATACAACCGAATACCACGATTATCGCTATAAGATAGCCTATTAACTTCCAGAACATTCCGAGAGATGCATCTGAGAATTTGAAAATTTCGACGATTGTGCTGACAAAATACAAACCTGCAGAAGATAAAACACCTACGAAGATGAGCAATGAAATACCGTTTGTTATGCCGTAGTCGGTGATTCTTTCACCAATCCACATAGTAACTGCGGTACCGGAAGCATAAAAGATAACAACAACGATATATGCAAGCCACGTTTGATTGAACAATAATGTTGAAAGTGAAGCAGCACCACTCGATGTGTCGGTAAGTTTGCCACCATAGTTAATCAATATACCTATTGACTGAATTATAGCAAGTAAAATAGCAACATAACGTGTAATACTGTTTACGCGGCGCCTACCTTCTTCGCCCGCCTTAGACATTCTTTCTAAAGCAGGAATAGCAACGGTAAGCAGTTGGATAATAATCGAAGAGTTAATGTAAGGGCTGATACCCATGGCAAACCACGTTCCCTGAGCGAGCGCGCCGCCGGTCATCATGGACATAATAGATAGATAACTGACTTTAGCAAGTTCCGTCTCGCCGATAAGCTCGCTTCCGATTCCGGGTACAGGAATATAGCACCCGAGTCTGTATAATAAGAGGAATAATAAGGTCCACCAAATTTTTACTCTTATCTCTTTGACTTTAAAAGCGTTTTTTAAGGTTTCAAACATCTTTTAGCCCCTCCGTTTACGCAATTATTCTTCTACACAAGTGCCGCCAGCTTTTTCGATGGCTTCTTTAGCACTTGCAGAGAATTTTGCCGCTTTCACGGTGAGTGCTTTTGTGAGTTGACCGTCGCCTAAAACTTTTAAGCCGACTGCACCTTTCACTTCGATAATACAATTTTTCTTATAAAGAACATCATAATCTACAACATCGCCTGCATTAAAATTCTGTTCTAATACAGCAAGGTTAATGATTTCGTATTCTTTTCTGAAATGGTTCTTGAAGCCTCTCTTAGGAACTCTTCTCGTTAAAGGCATTTGACCGCCTTCAAAACCGGGACGAACGCCGCCGCCGCTTCTTGCCCATTGACCTTTATGACCTTTGGTACTCGTTTTACCGAGTCCCGAACCAATACCTCTGCCCAGTCTTTTCTTAGAAGTTCTGGAACCCTCGGCAGGTTTTAATTCGCCTATTCTCATAATTTAACCTTCCTTGTGATTAATTTCTTTCAACTTTTACAAGGTGAGAAACTTTGTTAAGCATACCTTGTAAAGTAGCGCTGTCCTTAAACTCCTTGGTTTGACCGATTTTATGCAGTCCCAAAGCAGCAACGGTAGCTTGTTGATCTTTTAATCTTCCGACGGTACTCTTAACAAGAGTAACTTTTACGGTAGTATTTTTCATTTCTTTAGCCATGTTGCCCTCCTTAACCGTTCATAACTTCTTCAACGGTTTTTCCGCGAAGTGCGGCAACCTGCTCGGCTGTCTTAAGCTCATAAAGACCTGAAAGAACGGCTTTAACCATATTGATCGGGTTGTTTGTTCCGTGAGATTTGGTTCTGATATTAGTAATACCTACGGCTTCCATAACCGCACGAACGGGACCGCCTGCTATAACGCCGGTACCTTCTTCAGCGGGGAGCATTATAACCTGACCTCTGCCGAACTTAGCAACTAATTCGTGAGGAATTGTGTTACCGAGCAAAGATACGGGTTTCATGTTCTTTTTAGCCTGAGCGCTTGCTTTTTCGATTGCTTCGGGAACTTCGTTAGCTTTCCCCATACCGCAACCTACTCTGCCGGCACCGTCGCCTACTACAACCAAAGCAGCAAAACGCATTTTACGTCCGCCCTTAACAACCTTGGTTACGCGATTAACGGTGATAAGTTTTTTAATGAGACCGTCGTTTTCTTGTTGTCTCTTTTGAGGTCTGTTATTTTCTCTTGCCATAATAATTCTACCTCCTTAAAACTTAAGTCCGGCTTCTCTCGCGCCGTCGGCAAGTGCTGCCACTCTGCCAGTGTAAAGGTAACCGCCTCTGTCGAATACAACGTTTTCGATACCTTTAGCAAGTGCTTTTTTAGCAAGTTCTGCGCCAACCGTTTTTGCTGCGCCCTTTTTATCTTTGCCTTCTAAAAGCTTAGCTACTTCTTTCTCTACAGTCGAACAAGCAACAAGCGTTACGCCTTTTGTGTCGTCGATGATTTGAGCATAGATGTGATTAAGACTTCTGTAAACGCAAAGTCTGGGAGCTTCGGCAGTTCCGGCTATTTTAAGACGTACTCTTGCGTGTCTTTTCTTTCTATCCTGATTCTTGTTAATTTTAGAAATCATATTATATCACTCCTTTATTTGCCCGTCTTGCCTACTTTACGAACGATAACTTCGTCTTTATAACGGATTCCGTATCCGTGATAAGGTTCGGGAAGTCTTATCGCTCTTATGTTAGCGGCAACCTGACCTACAGCAACTTTGTCGATTCCCTTAACTGAAATTTCGGTTTGAGAAACGCATGATAAAGTAACGCCTTCGGGGGATTCAACTTCTACGGGATGAGAGTAACCAACGTTCAAAACGAGTTTTTTACCCTGCATCTGAACTTTCCAACCAACACCGTTAACAATAAGGTTCTTTTCGTAACCTTTGGTTACGCCTACAACCATATTGGCTAAAAGCGCTCTGTAAAGTCCGTGCTTAGCTCTAATAGGACCTAAATTGCTGTTTCTACTAAGAGTAGCAACTCCGTTTTCAACATTGATGGTGATAGCGGGATCGTAATCTTGAGTAAGAGTGCCCATAGGACCTTTTACAGTAAATTCTTTTTCTTTAACGTCAACGGTGACGCCTGCCGGGATTGTTACCGGTTCTCTACCTATTCTGGACATAAACCGTAAACCTCCTTACCAAACGTATGCGAGCACTTCGCCGCCGTGATTGTTCTTTCTAGCTTCCTTATCGGTCATAACGCCCTTAGGAGTAGAGATGATTGCAATTCCCAATCCGCCCAATACTTTGGGAAGATCTTCTTTACCGGAATAAATTCTTAAACCGGGTTTAGAAACTCTTTTAAGACCGGAAATAACTTTTTCGCCTTTGGGACCATACTTTAAAGTAACCTTCATGGTTTCTTTATTTTCGCCCAAAAATTCATAGCCTTTGATATATCCTTCGGCAAGAAGAATTCTTGCAATTTCTGTTTTCATTTTAGAAGCGGGAATATCAACTTCTTCGTGCTTTACTACCAGCGCATTACGTATGCGGGTAAGCATATCAGCAATAGGATCTGTCATATTTCGTTCCTCCTCTTACCAGCTGGCTTTCTTTACGCCGGGAATTTGACCTTTGTAAGCCAAATTTCTGAAGCATATTCTGCAAACACCGTATTTACGAATAACCGCGTGGGGTCTGCCGCAAATACTACATCTGGTATAAGCTCTCGTAGAAAACTTAGGTGTTTTCTGCTGTTTGTTAATCATTGATTTTTTTGCCATATCCGTTCTCCTTACTCTGCTTTAAAAGGCATACCGAGCGCTCTTAAAAGCTCTCTTGCTTCTTCGTCGGTTTTTGCGGTGGTAACAAAACAAATATCAAATCCTCTTACTTTTTCAACCTGATCGTATTGAATTTCAGGGAAGATAAGTTGTTCTTTAACACCCATCGCATAGTTTCCTCTGCCATCGAAAGACTTTGTGGGAACACCCTTAAAGTCTCTTACTCTGGGGAGAGCAACGGATACGAGTTTATCAAAGAAATCGTACATTCTGTTTCCGCGGAGAGTTACCTTAATACCAACGTTCATACCCTGTCTTACTTTGAAGTTAGCAACCGATTTTTTAGCGGTTGTTAAAACGGGTTTTTGACCGGCAATAGCGGTAAGTTCCTGTTGAACGAGCTGTACGCTCTTTGCGTTATCTTTAACGTCACCAAGTCCGCCGTTAAGCGTGATTTTTACAAGTTTGGGGACTTGGTTGATGTTTTTATAGTTGAAATGCTTCATAAGATACGGTACGACTTCTTCGACGTATTTCGTTCTTATTCTGCTAACGTACTTTGAATCGGTTGCAGGTTCGTTAGCAACCTGAGTCTTTTTTTCTGCCACTTTGAAGTCCTCCATTATGCTTTTTCAGCATCTTTTTTCTTGCTTGCCGCTTTTTTCTCGGTAGCTTTTTTAGCTTTAGCGGCTGTCTTTTTAGCTTCTTTTACTTCAGCTTTAACATCGAGTGTTTTTCCGCAATGTTTGCATACGCGGAACTTTTTATCGCCTTCGAAAGCATAAGCTACTCTTGTAGGCTTATTGCATGAAGGGCAAACAACTAATACGTTACTTGCATCGATGGGACCTGCTTGTTTAACAATACCTGCAGTATCCTGAGCGGAACGAGCTTTTTTATGTTTTTGTTGAATATTTACGCCGTCAACAACAACTTTGTTATCAGAAGGTATAACGCGAAGAACCTTGCCGGTCTTTTTGTCGTCTTTACCTGCTATAACCATGACGGTATCGTTCTTTTTAACTTTCATATCGGTCACTCCTTATAACACTTCGGGAGCGAGAGAAACGATCTTCATGTAATCTTTTTCACGAAGTTCTCTTGCTACCGGTCCAAAGATACGCGTACCTCTGGGCTGTTTTTGCGCGTCGATTATAACGGCGGCGTTGTCATCGAATCTGATGTGAGTACCGTCGGCACGTCTTAATCCGCTTTTAGATCTAACTATAACGGCTTTAACGACCTCGCCTTTTTTAACGGCTCCGCCGGGGGTTGCCGTCTTTACGCTTGCAACTATTACATCCCCGATGTTTCCCCATTTACGGAAGGATCCGCCGAGTACCTTTATGCACATAATTTCCTTAGCGCCGGAGTTATCGGCAGCTGTAAGTCTTGTTTGAGCTTGTATCATACCGTATATCCTCCTTACTTAGCCTTTTCGATAATTTCAGCAACGCGCCAGTTTTTGTCTTTACTCAACTTTCTGGTTTCAACTATTCTGACCTTATCGCCTACACCGCATTGATTTTCAGCATCATGCGCTTTGAATTTAACCGTTTTGGTTATTGTCTTTTTATAAAGAGGATGTTTCGCTTTTTCTTCGATGGCAACAACAACTGTTTTATCCATCTTATCAGAAACTACGAGTCCTACTCTTTCTTTTCTGAGATTTCTTTCCATAATACAAACCTCCCTCGTCAGTTAGCCTTGATTTCGCGTTCGCGAATCACGGTTTTGACTCTGGCTATATCC
>CAZPFZ010000023.1:0-11471 GCA_964585955.1 uncultured Acidiphilium sp. | reverse complement strand
ATTTAATAAAACAAAGCAAAAATATTGTTTTTTTCGGCGGAGCGGGCGTTTCTACCGAAAGCGGCATTCCCGATTTTAGGTCAGTGGACGGGTTGTATAATCAAAAATATGCCTATCCGCCCGAAGTTATTTTATCGCACGACTTTTTTATGGCGTATCCCAAGGAATTTTTTGAGTTTTATTTTGATAAAATGATTTTTTTGCAAGCTAAACCCAATACGGCGCACAAACAACTTGCTTTGCTCGAAGAAAAAGGCAAGTTAAGCGGCGTAATCACTCAAAACATAGACGGATTGCATTTTGATGCCGGCAGTAAAAACGTTTGCGAATTACACGGCAGCGTTAGGCGAAACTATTGTGAACGCTGTGGACAATTTTTCTCGCTTGAAGATATTTTAAAACAAGCACCTGCCGTTCCGCATTGCGATTGCGGTGGAATAATTAAACCGGATGTTGTTTTATACGGCGAAAATTTAAACGACAGAATTTTGAATAAATCGGTTAAGTTAATAAGCGAATGCGATTTGTTAATAGTTGGCGGAACAAGCCTTAATGTTTACCCGGCAGCAGGACTTATTAACTATTCTAATGCGCCGATTGTTCTTATAAATAAAAGCACAACGCCGTATGATGATAGAGCTGAACTAGTCATTAATCAACCTATAGGCGAGGTTTTTGAAAAAATTAGCGCACATGAATAAAATAGATTACGAGTTAAAAAGAAAAGAACAACTTTTGCATTTTGCTAAAAAAAAGCGTTTGCTTTTGCATAGTTGTTGCGCCCCGTGTTCGTCTGCGTGTTTAGAAAGGCTTAAAAACGATTTTGATATTACCGTATTTTTTTATAATCCAAATATGGATACTCAAGAAGAGTTTATAAAAAGAGCGGATGAACAAATAAGATTTGTAAAAGAGGTTTACGGCGAAAGCGTTCAAGTTGTAATAGAACAATATAACCCGCAAGAATATTTAAAAACAGTTAAAGGGTACGAAAATGAGCCCGAACGCGGTTTAAGGTGCGAAAAGTGTTTTTATTTGCGCCTTAATAAAACTGCCGAGCACGCGCAAAATAACAATTTTGATTGTATTTGCACAACTTTATCGGTTAGTCCTTACAAAAACGCTCCGTTGTTAAACGCGATTGGAGAAGATGTTTGTAAAGGGAAAGATATTGAGTGGATATATGCCGACTTTAAAAAGAATAACGGATATTTAAGGTCGATAAAACTTTCCGAAGAGTACGGCTTATACAGGCAAAATTATTGCGGTTGCATTTTTTCTAAAAGATAAACAGCGGATTTAAAGAGATAAAAAACATAAAAAGTCGGTCTATAAGTCGATTATTAATGAGTGAACAAGATATTATGTTAAAGATAAAAAGCGTAGACAAAAAAGCGTATGGAGCAAAGCAATTAGGGCTTGAACCCGGCGATTGCATTATTGCGTTTGATGAGAACAAAACGCAGGACATTCTCGATTACATTTATTACGACGGGCAAGAAAACTTCACCATGGATATTCTTGCAAAAAACGGCGATAAAGTTACCGTCGAGGTAGATAAATACGAAGATGAAAGTTTGGGTCTTTTCTTCGAGGATGACGGTTTAAAAACAAAGACCTGTTTAAATGACTGCATTTTTTGTTTTGTAAAGCAAATGCCAAAGGGTATGCGTCCAACGCTATATATAAAGGATGACGATTACCGCCAAAGTTTGCTTTACGGCAATTTTGTTACAATGACCAACGTTACCGAAGATGATTTGCAAAGAATTATACGTTTGCAATTTTCACCACTCTATATTTCGGTGCAAACGCTTAACGGAGAGTTAAGAAAAAAAATGCTTAATAACCGTTTTGCCGACCGCATAAACGAACAACTAAAAAAGCTCGAACAAGGCGGAATAACAGTTAATGCTCAAATTGTTTTAGTAAAGGGCGTTAACGACGGCAAGGAATTGGATTACACAATAGACGAATTATATTCTTATAACAACATTCAAGCAGTTGCTGTTGTGCCGTGCGGAATTACTCGTTTTCGCGAGGGGCTATACCCCATAGAAGATATAGATAAAGACTATGCGCGCGCTGTTATAAAACAAGTTGAAAGTGCCAATAAACGACACGGAGGCTCACTTGTGCAGCTCGCAGATGAATTTTTCTTTAAAGCCGAGCTGGATTTGCCGCCTGCCGAATATTATGGCGATTTTTCACAAACGGGCAACGGTGTGGGCATGAGTGTCAAGTTTAAGCAAACTGTTCAAGACCTTATAGAGAGAGCTGAAAAACCTTTACTTGCTCCCGGTAAATATTTAACCGTTTGCGGAACGAGCATTTATAAGTTTATGCTGAAAATCGTAAAAGAAGTAGAGCGCGCTTGCCCAAATACTTCTATAGAATTATTGCCGATAGAAAACGTTTTCTTTGGCAGCACAGTAAACTGCACGGGACTTTTAATCGGAGAAGATATTTATAATGCAGTAAAACGAGCAAACATACAATTCGATACTTTGCTTGTGCCAAACAGCTGTCTTATGCAAGATGAGGATAAATTTTTGGACGATTTAACTTTAACTGAACTCGCCCAAAAACTTGGCAAAAGGGTAGTTAGGGCTGTTATTAACGATATATAAAATGCTTTTGCAATTATTATGCTTTTTGATTACAACCAAGTAATAGCAGTTGAACGCTTTCAAGGCTTAACGTGTTCAAATCGCCAGCCTAATTAAAGATTTAAATTAATGATAGAAAAATAAAGGATAAGATAAAAGAATATGAAACCTATAGTAGCAATAGTAGGCAGACCTAACGTCGGAAAATCGACGTTGTTTAATAAGATTACAGGAAAAAAGATTTCTATTGTAGAAGATAAACCCGGTGTTACGAGGGACAGAATTTATTCCGATGCCGAATGGTGCGGTCACTCGTTTACCGTTATAGATACAGGCGGAATAGAGTTAAAAAGCGAAGACGAAATGTGGCGCCATATTAAAAAGCAGGCTGAAGTAGCTATAGATACCGCCGATGTTATTTTGTTGCTTTGCGATGTAAAAAGCGAGCTTACGGCGTCCGATTACGACGTAGCCGATATGCTTCGCCGTAGCAGAAAACCCGTTGTTCTTGCGGTAAACAAACTTGATAATTACAAGCCTGAAAAACTTTTTGAATATTACAACCTTGGTTTGGGTGAGCCGTTAGGTATTTCTTGCGAACAAGCCACGGGAATAGGCGATTTGTTAGATGAAGTTTGCGGTTATTTGGAAAAGGTTCCCGAAGAAGAGCAGACTCAAGCTTTAAAAATAGCGGTTGTAGGCAAGCCAAATGCCGGTAAAAGCAGTTTGGTTAACAAAATTCTCGGATACGATAGGACTATTGTTTCTAATATTTCGGGCACCACAAGGGATGCTATAGATACTCCTTTTACCTTTAACGGGCAGCAATATATTTTAATAGACACCGCCGGCATTCGTAAGAAAAAAGCCGTGGACGAAGATATAGAATATTACAGCGTTATTCGCGCATTGGGTGCAATCCGTCGTGCCGATATTTGTCTTATGGTGGTAGATAGCAAAGAGGGGTTAAGTGAACAAGACGTAAAAATTTGCGGTTACATTCACGAACAAGGCAAGCCTTCTGTTATTCTCATGAATAAGTGGGATTTAATCGCAAAGGACAGCAATACGATAAATGAATTTCAAAAAAAGCTCGATTGTGATCTTGCTTTTATGGATTATTACAAGAGCATTTACATTTCCGCATTAACGGGGCAAAGGGTAGAAAAAATACTTTCCGTTGCGCTTGAAGCGTATAATAATTCCTGTCGCCGCGTTACCACGGGTACGCTTAACGATCTTATCGGTGATGCCGTTCGCACAACCAATCCTCCTTCAAAAAACGGCAAACGTTTAAAAATTTATTATACTACGCAAGATGATGTATGCCCTCCGCGTTTTATTATTTTCGTAAACGACAGTACACTCGTGCATTTTTCCTACAAAAGGTATATAGAAAACGTTATAAGAAATGCTTTTGATTTTTCGGGCACGCCTATAAGAATTCATTTCCGCGAACGCGACGAAAACGAATAAACGTAAACTAAAAAAAGGATGTAAATTAGCGTAAATAATGAAAGAAATGTATTTTAAAGATTTGTGGTGGAGTTTTATATTGCTTGCCCTCCTTTCTTATTTGATAGGCAGTATAAATTTTGCCATGATGATATCTAAAGCCAAAAATAAAGATATAACAAAAATAGGTAGCGGTAACCCCGGCACCATGAACATGAGTAGGGAATTTGGTTTAAAAATCGGAATTTTAACGTTGTTTTTAGATATTTTAAAAGGGGTTGTACCGGCTCTTATCGCAAGACTTTTATTTTCCGGTATGCAGTTTGGTAAAACTTCGCTTGAAATAAGTGTTTTTGCTCAATATTTGGCAGGTTTTTTTGTGGTGACAGGGCATATTTTTCCTGTTTTTCACAAGTTTAAAGGAGGCAAGGGCATAGCAACTACAATAGGCGTTTTTTTGGTTGGCGAATGGTATATCACGCTCATTTTTGCAGCTGTGGCTTTGATTTATATTCTTATAACCGAAATGGGGTCTATGGGCTCGTTTATAGCAACAACCCCATCTGCTATTGCCGCACTAATACGCTTATATAAACTTGGCTTCGAAAATCAGCCAAATATTGATTACGGCATAATATTTTTCTCATTCTCAATGGTTTTGGTGGCGGGCATAATAGTGCTCACTTGGGTTGCGCACAGGCAAAATATTAAGCGTTTACTTGCAGGTGAAGAACATGAAACAGGTTGGATTGAGGCAATTCGCAATATAAAAATCAAGTCAAAACAAAAAAAATTAAAACAAAAGGATGAGGATGCGCAATCCGAACTAAAAGAAAATGAATAACATATTAATCGAAAACGAATGTTTAAAAGTTGAAATTTCTCCGCGCGGAGCCGAAATGCGCAGTGTTTTATTTAACGGTGAACAAAGACTGCGCCGCGATAACGACGGAGCGTGGCAGGGTAAAGCCCCTGTGCTTTTTCCTATATGCGGGGCGTTAAAAAATTCCGTATATAAATTTAACGGCGAAACATACAAGCTTGAAAAACACGGCTTTGCACGCAATAGCGATTTTTTGCTTGTATCAAGCGAAAAAAACCGTGCGGTGTTTTGTTTAAAACAATCTCACAAAACAAGAGAGTTTTATCCATTTGATTTTTCGCTTTTTATAGAATACATTTTAAATAAAAACAGTATAAAAGTGGTCTATAGGTTGATTAACGAGGGTAATCAGGAAATGTGGGCATCGTTTGGTAGTCACGAAAGTTATTGCCTTTACGACGACATAAATAATTATAATTTAAAGTTTGAAAAAAACGAAGATCTGTTATCTATGTGTGTGGTAGAAGGCGGTTTGGTTACTAAGGAATGTGCCGATTTAGGTAAAAATACCGATACGTTGCCTCTTAGTGAAGAACTTTTTCTTTGCGATACAGTAGTGCTTACAAAACTTAATTCAAGGGCGGTAACTCTTTACAATAAAGAAAAAAAATATGCGCATTTGCAGTTTGATAGCGAAAATTTGCTCATATGGAAGGAGCCGAACGCACATTTTGTGTGCATAGAACCGTGGCTTAATTATCCCGATTTAACCGATAGTAATAACGATATAACAAAAAAAGAGGGCATTGTGTTTATAAAACCAAAACAAACTTTTATAAACGAGCATACTGTTTTTTATTACTAAAAAACTTTCGGTTAAAAATTAAATTTCATCAAAAATAGGGCTATAAGTCGATTATTGCAACTTATAACGCAGTAAGGAGTAAACAAATGAAAACAAGCAAAATTTATAGCGTTGTTCTTATAGTTATTGCAACCTTTTGGGTTTTATCTATTTCAATAGCTTTTCCTATATGGTTCAGACCGTTTTATTATGCTCAAGTTAAAATATACGGTTACGGCAGTGAATACGGTATTTCTGCAGATGAAGCCATTTACGCATACAATGACGTACTCAATTATTTAAACTTTGGCACTCCGTTTAAAACGGGTAATTTAAAATGGGACGAAGAGGAATTTTTGCACTTTGCCGATTGCAAGGTTTTATTCGACCTCGATACAGCCGTGGTGGCTATTACCTCTTTATTACTGGTCGCGTCTATTTTTCTTGCAAAGTTTAAAGTGCTTGCTCCTGCAAAGCTCGGCAAGTTTGGTTATAAATTTTATGCCGGCATAGCCAGCGTGGCAATTCCGTTGTTTATTTTGGCATTCACCTTATGTGTGGGGTTCGAAACGGTGTTTAACAATTATTTTCATCCGTTGCTTTTCCCCGGTAAGGATAATTGGATGTTCACGTTAGATCAAGAAATAATAAAAGTTTTGCCTATGGAATTCTTTTTGCGTTGCGCCATTGCAATAGCCGTTGCAATAATAGCAATTTCAGCTTGCTTTATTACCTTAGAAGCTGTTAAAGCTGCAAAAATTAAAAAAATGCAAGAAAAAAAGCCGCTTGAATAAAAGCGACTAATGAATTTTTAAGTTATACCCGCCTGTGCCGTATAGAGTAAATACTAACCCGCTTCCAAAAGCAGGTGGGTGCTACGCCCAACGACGTCTGACTTCCTGTGATAATAGGTCTGCTCGGTAGACAAAAACCTCAGGCTTCGCATATCGTTGCGGACAAGTATGCTCCCTATTTATTATTGTGGATTACATTGTACTCTACCTCGTACACCGCAGGCATATTAATATTACATTGTTCACATAAGTGCAAACCTTATGTGCAAGTATATTATAACAAAAACTATTCACATATGCAACCTTTTTTAGCCACTGAAAAAAATACGTTAAAAAAATATGTGACTTAAAAGGCGGTCAATTGCGCACTAAAAAAATTCTTAATAATGCAAGGCGTTCTTACGGACTAAATTAAGGGGAAAAATCGTATGAATGAGCCAAAGGAAAAATTTATAAATTTAAGACCGTTATGTGTTGCCGCCGTATGTTTTGCCGTTGGTATTTTTTCGGCATATTCGCTTTTTAGCGGTAATTTTGCATTTTTAATTGTAGCTATTTGCTTGTTTGTTGCACTTACTGTTTATTTTTTAGTTGCAAAAAAGAATAAAACGGCAGTTTGCTTAACACTTATTGCCGCTTTTATATTTTCAGGTGGCTTTATTTATGCGCGTGTGCTTATGAACAGGGCATTGACGGCTAACGAATACAATAACGTTTGCTCGTTTAAAGGTACGGTAGAAGAAAGTTACTATGTAGAAAATAAAGGGTATTATGTAACCTTTTGCGATATAGAAATTAACGGAATAAAACAAAACTGCAAGGCGGGCGGATTGTTATATTTTTCCAAACTCAACGGTTTTAACGGTGAACAAAAAATTATTGTGGAAACGTTTAAGGTGCTCTCGTTTGAGTGTAAAATTGCCTTGGATAAAAATGCTGAAAACGCTTACGAATTTTTCGGTGGCAACTATTATAGTTTGCTTTCGATAAACAAAATAAGCGATTGCGGTATAAGTTCTAATCTTTATAAACATGTTTCTTACAACCTTAAAAATTTATTTAAAAATAATTTAACGTCGGAATGTTATCCCGTAGCAATCGCGCTTTTTACCGGTGATACTTCCTATTTACCAAAGCAGTCTGTAAATGTTTATCGCATGGCGGGCATTGCGCACGTATTTGCGGTTTCAGGTTTGCACATTGGGCTTTTTGCCTCGCTGTTTTCTTTTATTGCCGAAAAAATTAAGGCAAAAAGATTGTTAAAATTTATTTGTGTAATGTTGCCTGTAATTTTTTACTGCGGCTTATGCGGCTTCGGCCCCTCTTCGGTGAGAGCGGCAATAATGGTAGGAGTCGGGCTCATTGCCGAAATAATAGGGTTTAAAAGGGATAAACTATCCGCTTTGGCAATAGCTTTTTGGTTGGTTCTTTTAATCAATCCATTTTATTTGTTCGATAAAGGTTGTCAGCTTTCATTTTTGGCGGTGGGCGGCATTTTTATTTTAGAACCCGTTTTAAAGAGCGGCGCTAAACCGCTTAAAACGCTTGGCGACGGCGTTTGTCTTTCGCTTTCGGCAACGCTTGCAACATTGCCTATTTTAACCGATATGTCGGGCTATATATCCGTTATCTCGCTGTTTGCCAATTTAATATTCGTGCCGATAATCAGTTTAATTTATAAAGTTTCGGTTGTGTTTTCGCTTTTTGCGGTGTTCGAAAATTTGTTGTTTGCAAGTTGCAAAATTAGCTTATTTTTACCGGATGCTTTATTATCGCTACTTAGTGCAGTCATTCAAGCTTTCGATTTTTCACTGTTTACCTTTCCTGCAGAATTTTCGTTTTTTACGTTAACGTATTATATAGGGCTTATTTGCATGGGAAATTTGCTCAATCTTTCCGCAAAACAAAAAACAATTATTTGCGGTTTTGCCGCGCTAATCACTGTTGGCGGTATGATTGTATTTGTTTAAAGGTTAAACCCAAAATATACGCTCTATGCTATGTGTTTTAATGCTTTAAATAAAAATATAAAAATATAAAAAGCGAATGTCGTTTTTTGATTGATTTTTATCGGAGTATATGATAGAATAACAGCACTGCGTTTAGGCGAGATTCGCCCCCTATTTAAGTTTTAACGCTGCAAAATTAACAAATACCTACGGGAGGATGAAAATGAGAATAGAGGAATTAAAAAAGGCGCTTTCTTATAAAGTTGAACCCGTATACTTGATAGAGGGCGAAGACGCTTATTTTCGCGAACTTGCCCTAAAAACCATAAAAAAAACTTGTGTTTCGCAAGCGGAACTTAATTATAATATATTTGAGGGTGGGTATGCGTCGTCAAATCAGGCGGCTGTTGTAATGGCTTTAATGCAATATCCTTTTATGAGCGATAAACGTATGATAGTAATACGCAATTTTACGCCTACGGCAAAGGATTTAAAAGGTGGCGAGCTCGATAAATATTTAAAAAATCCCGCGGACACAAGTGTGTTGTGTATTGTTAACGGTAGTAATAACGAAGCCTTAAAAAAATACGAAAACGTAACCGTAATCGATTGCGGAAAAGCTGATGTAGATGTGTTAACACGGTATATTCAAGTCACGCTAAAAAAGGAAAATCTTATTATTACTTCAAAAACCGCGCGGCTGTTAATAGATTATTGCCGTATGGATATGACAAAAATCAGTGGCGAAACCGAAAAACTTGCTGCGTATTGTCACGGACTTGCCGAAGTAACCGAAGCCGACGTACAAGAACTCGTCACGCGTGAAACCGATTATCAGGTTTACGAAATGACCGACAAGGTGGCACAAAAAAAATATGACGAAGCTTATGCGGTTTTAAGCGATATGCAATCTAAAAGCAACGATAACCAGCGCATTTTTTCCGCACTGTACGCTTATTTTCGCCGATTGTTTTTTTGCTCGGTTTCGCAAAAATCAAATGCGGAGCTTGCAAAGTACTTGGGGGTAAAAGAATACGCTGTAAAAAAAGCAGTAGAACAAGCGAGCAAATTTACTCCCAAAAGACTGAAAATAATAGTCGATATGTTCACGCGTTACGATGCAGATTTTAAAAGCGGTAAAATTACCATTGACAGCGCGCTAACTTTAGCCGTCGGAAAAATAATGGAATAGTTTACAAAGTAAAAAAAGAAAACAATAAAAATACATGTCGCGTTAAAAACACTTTATTTTTGGCGCGTTATGATGTATAATAAGTAGCGTTATAATAGTTTATCGTGCGCAAACGCATAAAAATAAGAATAAAAATAATTTTTTATAAAAAACTAACGGAGAAAATAAACGAGAATGGAAAGGATAATTGATTTTTTTAACAATTTCAAGGCTATTTACGCAGTGGAATTTGTGTTATTGACTTTTGCAATCTTTTTTGCTTTAAACATTTTGCGAAAAAACAACGCCAAACCCATTTTGTGGGTATTTGTGCTGTATACCATTGTTGTATCGGTAATGGCATTTTTGTCGGAGGGCAAAATTCCCTCGTACATGGTGCTTTTGTTTGTAGGCATTTTCGTTGTTGCCGTCGTAAGTATGTTTGCAACCGAAATTAAGCGTGCCGTTTGGGAAAGCACTTTAAAAACGCCCGAAGCAAAGCACACCGACAGCAGTGCAGACAGAGACGATGCAAAAGTTTGCATAAACGAAATAATTAAAGCTGTGCAAAGTATGTCCAAAAACAATGTAGGCGCTATAATTATTTTGGCTAATTCCAATATGCCGTCGGCTATTTTAGATAGCGGTATTTCGGTAAACTCCGAAATTTCGTCCGAACTTATAGAAAGTATATTTTTCCCAAAAACACCACTACACGACGGCGCTATGATAATAAACGATACGCGCATTCAGGCAGCAGGTTGTTTCTTGCCATTGTCGCAAGAAATTAACCTACCCAAAGAATTAGGCACGCGCCACCGCGCAGGTATTGGTATTACCGAAACCATTAACGTAACTTCTATTATAGTATCTGAAGAAACCGGTGTTATTTCGGTCGCTCACGGCGGAAAACTCAAACGTTATGCCGATACCGAAATGCTTAAAAATACTTTAAGAAACTTCTATTGGAAAGAAAAATAAGATATAAGGAGAATTATTATGAGAAAAAACGAATATAGAAAAAAAAGCAACGACTTTGTAAGTTCATTGCCTTATATTTTTATCGCAATAGTTCTTGCCGCGATAGTTGTTATAGCAATAAACGTTTAAAATAATTTATAAAATAAAAACGTCGCGGCTTTGTCGGCTGCGGCGTTTTAACTAATTATAGCTAAAAAAGTTTATGGTTTAATGTTGCGTTTTGTTTTTAATATTTTCTTATTAATCCGGTTACTTTTGCCAAAATAGCGGCTTGTTCAACAACAATGTCTGCCATAGTCGGATTTTCGGGGTGCAAAATTATTTTGCCGTCGCGCTTAAAAAAGCGTTTTACGGTTGCGCTGTCGTCAATTAAAGCTACTACTATATCGCCGTTGTCGGCGGTTTGCGCCTTTTTGCAAATAATTTTGTCACCGTTAAAAATTCCCGCTTCAATCATGCTTTCGCCGCTTACGCGCAATAAAAAACAATCGTCGCCGTCGGCAAAGTCAACGGGTAGCGGATAATATCCGTCAAGGTTTTCAACCGCAAGTATGGGTGTGCCGGCGGTAACCATTCCAACAAGCGGAACACTTACAAATTCGGGCGTGTCGCTAAGAGAGATAGAACGGTTTTTATTGGCGTTGCGCGTCAATATGCCGCGTTCTTCAAGCTTATCTAAATAATAATGCGCGGTTGCGGTTGATTTTATTCCCAAAGCCGAACATATTTCTCTAACAGAGGGTGGAAAACCATTTTCCGCTTGATATTTTTTTAGGTATTTTGTAACTTGCTCAAGTTTAATATCTATTTTTCCCATTTATTCACCTTTTGGGGTAGTTGTATAA
>CAZPFZ010000022.1:0-11479 GCA_964585955.1 uncultured Acidiphilium sp. | reverse complement strand
TTTATTTTGAATATTGTCTATAAAATTCATTTAAGGTCACAACTTGCCCACCACACAGGAATAAAACGAACCTTGAGAAATCAGCGTTCGTTTTATTTCTTACAAGAGATTGTTTTGGATTGACTATTAAGCTGAAATAATCTGAAATCAATGATAAAAGCCGAGAAATTTTCTCGGCTTTTATGCTTTATTTTTTATCGTATTTAATTTTAACTTCTTCCATAAATTTAGGTATCATATTTTCGTGATTGCTTAAAAACCATTCAATATGATGTTTTATAGCTGGATCTGATGTTGCTGATGAGTTTTATGTCAAAAAAAGCCGCTTGCATTGTCTATTAACAATCATTTACATAACAAGCAACACACCAGCCTAACAGATAATTTTCCCCACATATAAAATGGCATGCAAATCTACATGCCATTTTACTCTCTGTAATTTTGATAGTATTCAGTCGCTCAATATTTTCAATAAGCAAACGTCTGCGCACTTCTGATGATATGCAATATTATATCTACTTTTTAGTAATTATGTTTATGCTATATTCTTTTAATTTAATTGTTATTGAACAATCTTGATGTATTCAAGCAATGTTTTGCCGCTTGCTTCTACCAGTTTAATTGGAACGGCATTCCCTATTTCAAGGGCTGCTTTTGTTAAACTTTCTCCAAACACATAATCATCAGGAAACGTTTGTATTCGTGCTGCTTCACGAACGGAAATTGCCCGGTCCTCAAACGGATGGCCATACCTTCCCTTTGAATAACTTAAACAACCTCCCGTCATAGTTGGAGCTGGGGCGTCTTTTAACAAATGATAATTCTTATATGCATTAACCGCAGTTGCATCGATTTCTACCGCACAAACTACGTCAAAACCAGCCATCGACAAACCGATAGACACACCGCCACATCCAGAAAATAAATCTATTGCTTTAATTTTTTTCATAACTATTAAAAAATCCTATCGTTTTATCATCCAACGTTCCTATCATTATTCCACGATCTAAATACATATTTCTATTTTCGCACGACGTTTCTGGTAACAGAGCACAGTTATGACATGCTGCCAAATTACACCCGTACAGCCCTTGCCCCGGGCTCTGGATACACACTGGGTCTGCAGAACACCACTCGGCAGTATTTAATGCTCGTTCAATCACATTCTCTATCCAACCTGGTCGGCCTTGCCTTACAAGTCCACCCAATGATCCTTCAGAATCGCCAGATGCTGTATAAATCAAAACTCCTGCCATTTGCGGAGAACTATCGTCAATGTATTTTGGACAATAGATTTTTTCTCTAATAGATGCATTTGAATATCCGCTCTCGCTTGCCAAGGCATTTATTAAGCAATGTGAGAAGGTATGCAGCAGCACATAAATAGGATTTATAATCTCTGTTGATAGTTTTCCGGACTCTTTCACATTCCGCGCAATTATATTTATTCGTTTTTTTACATTATCTTGATTGGACCACTTGATCAGTTTGTCTATATCAAACTCAAACATGATTCCTTCGCCGCTATTTGCAATAGCGGGCAACCAATCCATTTTATTTACCGATATTTGTGCAAGTTCGCTTTCTCCATCTGGAGTTATTCTTCTGAATCCTCTAAACACCCTTGTTTCCCTCAATTTGTGAACCAACGATATGCTTTTAAGAAAACCTATGTCATTGTACGCCTCTATATTGTAGTTTTTAATATACAATTCATCCGATGGTTTTCCAGCAGATCTAATTAACACGTCAAATTCTTGTTTACGATACTCGTCTTCAGTTTGCGAATAAGTATCTTTACTTTGGTTGTTTAGAGTTGACACAATTCCTTCTATTGCTTGTTTTTCATCAATATCATCATAACAATTTGTCTTCCATGATAAAACGAATGCCAATATACTACTTGTATCTATTGTTCCATCTGTTCTCGAAGAAGAAAATTTTGCAATACCTCTCTCAACGCATTCTTTTGTGTTTTCATTTACGTACTGTGATGACTGTGTAGGGATATATACCGAACTAACTATCTCTGCGAACCATACATTTGATGCACCGCGTTGCAAAATCATCAATTCTTCTCCGCATTTTTCATTTTGCCCTTCTCCAAGCCATGGACGATTACCAGTACAATAGTATCCGATTTTGCCTAATGCATCCTTACCGAATGCACCACTCATGGTCGCCGATGCACCACAAGTGCATGTGTAACGCACACCCGAAAGAGTCGCAGAACTACCGCCAGTACTTCTTGCTAATCTACATGCAGAAGTGATTGGCTTGTTGCTTTTTTTATGTACCCAGTCTTTTATAGGGAAATCTTCTACATGCCCTTTTTTACATACCGCGATGAAACGTTCTGGAATCAAGTTTGGCAGTTTTTTTGGTTTTAATCTGTTAATTGCACAATATGTTTCTTGTCCGTTTTTCTTTCTGATTTCTCCGTTGCATTTCATGCGTTCACCTGCATAGCCAGATTCTTCAACGTTACCACAAACAGGGCAATATTGCCACAACGGAAATCTAATTGCCGGAATTCTCATATTTGCATGTTCAGGATCTTGTTTATAGTCTCTAAAATCAGGTGGCATTACAAATTGCACTCCGCCTAATCTTTTTGAGAGCCTTTCATCTATGATTACAAAGTCTTTATAACTATGATCATCATCAAACCAAAAATCAAGACCTGCGACCATTAACGACTCATCGTGCGGAAAAGAGACTAATGCACCCACTCCCCAAGGAGATATTAAGTTGTCACGTCTAATCGAATATGTATTAAATGTCATCTCCGTTGTCCTCCTGTTCTATTCTTAAAGCTTTGCTGCATATTAATCCACACTCTTTTTCGACATTGCGCATCGATGTCGGAGAAAACCAACCTCTATTATCCCAACTCGTTGGTTTAATTGTTCCTGCAGGACAAAGTAGTGGCGCACTTTCTTCAGTAAAAAACGATTGATATTTATCTGGTTTCCACGCTTTCCATTCGTCAAATTTTACACTTAGTTGCGCTTTTATATCATCTATTTCTTCTTTGTCAATGCCTTGCGCACGCGATACTATTATGTCTACTATTCTTTTAAATTCCTCATCGGTTGGAACTCTTCTGGCGTTATCCCTACTATCGTTTTCGACAAAAAATCTATGTAAGGCAACAAAAACAGCATGTAGTGCCCTTTCTCGGAGCGGGCGGGAAAAAGGTGTAACCGATGTAGGTTCAACACTACAATATAATTTTGAATGCTGAGATTGGAACTTCTCGTAGTGAGATTTATCTCTCGATTTTGAGATATTATATATGATGAAAACCAATCCCGGAGCATTTGAATTCCTTCCGACACGGCTAGTTGCCTGAATATATTCTGACATCGATTTGGGTTGTCCAGTAACTGTCATTAATCCAAGTCGCGGAATATCAACGCCAACAGAAATCATGTTCGTAGCCAAACAAACATCTATTGGTCGCTTATTATCTTCATTGCCATACTTTACTTCTAACCTTTTCAGAATTCGCGGTATTTGAACATTGCTCATTCGACTTGTCAATTCTGCTAATCCGCTCTCATATATATATCGTCTTTTGTCTTGTGACAATGCAGATTCTAGTCTATTGCGATATATGACTTCAAGATGTTCCTTAATGTCTGCTATAAACCACGTTGCAGCCTGTCCCAACTCTCGCATGCTGCTGAAATAAGCCACATTTGTCCAATATGGATCTTTTTGTGTCTCATCTGAAATGGCGTTGGCCGCATACAAAAAAGCCGCGAAGGCATATATTGATGCCGTTGCAGATGAGGATGCAGCCGAACCATACAATCCAACATATTTTCTGCCTGCGCTATTTTTTTCTTCTTTAGCGAAAAAGCAATCATTGTAATCTATTCCCTGCGCTGGGAATTGAAACACATTATCTTCTCCGCAAGCATAAAGCGCATTACATTGTTGTTTTGCGTGACTTATAGTTGCGGTCGATGCAATTATTTTGGGTTTTCTCCCGTTTTTTACACATAATTCATTTATCAATGTTTCATATAGACCGACAGCAGAGCCTAGCGGTCCCGTTATTAAGTGTAGTTCATCCTGGATTATTAATTCAGGCGGAGTTCTCTCGTTGTCTCCTCCGAACAAACTTTTTGCTTCAGGTCTATAAGGCAACATAGCAAATTTGTCTACGGTTCCAAACAACAGTGTTGGCGGATTTTGATATATTTCGTCATCAAATAGATTTAACGGCAATCCAAAATCTTCATCAGCAAAATCACAATCGTCATTGCCACACTTAAAAATAACATGTTTTTTATCTGGCGATACTTCATAGCCTGGTGTATGCGCAGTCGTCTTGTTATCTTTAAATGTTTCCATACTTGCACCGCACCAAGGACATTTTAATATAACCGACACATTTTCATCGGTGGTTTTTCCAGATTGTATACTTTTTATATGTTTGACTACTTCTGACGAACTGTTTTTTGTTAATGAATCCCCTACCCACAATCCTATGGTTATACGATCTTTACCCAATAATTTTTCATTTTCAGAACGAATTTTTTCGATGGCACAAATAAGAGATGCCGCTCTTTCATATTGCTGAGCGGTTAAAAGTCTTAATGTATATCTCATCACCACAGCCGTTCCAGAGTCATTCGGATTTCTAAGGCGTCTTAAAAATATAGTAAACGCCGTCAAACCTAAATATGCTTCAGTTTTACCGCCGCCCGTCGGAAACCATATCAAATCAACTATATCTCTTTCTTGACAATCCGAATCGAATATAGAATTAAGGTTCAACAAAATAAATGCCACCTGGAATGGCCTCCACTTGCCGTATATAGTAGTTCCGTCAGGATTATACCAAGTGTTTTCATCGTTAATATCAGGCATCACTATTTTATTTTTTAACACAAACGAAAACGTTTCTTTATCCCATCTATCATATTCTACAAGCGGTAACTTATAATGTATCTGTTGCATCAGCATTGCCCTATTTGCCAATTGAAATGCTCTTAACACCATATCGTTTGTTTTTAATAGCATTATTCCGTTTTCAATTCTTTTCAAGCAAATTATACACAGTTCAATCTGCTTTTTGGCGGTTTCTTTGAATGCTAACTCGCTAATTTTGCTAATTTTTGTTTCTTCATGTGCTATCCATTGTCGATATTCATCACATAAAGTTTGCAAATCCGATATGGTAAGATCTTTATCCATTGAATATGTTTTCATGGATAAATTTGCTTTTGACTTCGATGGTTCTATGGGCTTAACTTCATACTCAGGCATTACTGTGGCAGAAATCATAGTCGGTATAGTTTTGTCATCCCAAACAGCAGAACATCCATGCCCAATAGCATATGTATGCACATTTCTATACAATAAAGCATTTAGTTGATAATCATCATCTTTAAGTTTTTCACAATAATTAGATGGCAACGGTAAAAATTCAGCATCGCATTTCACACTAAAACCGCACTGATACCAACAATCCTTTGTTTCTATATGTCTATTGCCTAAAATTCTAGTATTGATTAACGTAATAGTATAAATAGTAAATCCTTCGGTTTTATTCTTTAACCTATAGGTAACCGTCATGCCCAACCCATTTATTGCAATGCCTTTGTCATCAAACAATTTATACTCTTTATGTCGAACATCTTCTGTGGGTAAGTTTTTAATATCCAATGACAAAAACAAATCATTTTGTTTTCGATAAAAGCAAGTGGTTTCCTTTTCGGATCTCGCTATACATCTATCACCGTCTTCGTTTTTCTTTTCGACAGGATATGTAGATAATTTTTCAAAATAAGAACCTGCAGAAATATTCACACTAAGCGTTTTAAAAGAATCGGGCAGACACACTGTAATACCCATTGCTGATTGTTTATAACTATTAATACTTGATGTTTCTGCCTCAATTGATGGCTCTGCGATGTTGATGTCGCCAACCATTTTATCTTCGCTTCCTACGGTTGCAAAAGGCACATCATCTTCAGTTTCATTAGTAGACGTATCATTGCACTCTTCTGATTCATCATCACTATTTTTTGATTGAGGAAACAATATCCCCGTCACATATGTTTTTAACGGCGAATCTCTAAATAAAATCTCTTCACCGTTATCTTGTACAAAATCTGGCAATGGATTCGGACCAACGAGAATTTTCTTTACAATTGCCAATACATCATCTCTAGCACTCATAGTTCACCTCTTTATTGTCATCTTTTTCCTTTGTTTTGAAGCCGTGGCTGATTCCAACACAATCAATTTGCTTCTTGCACGGCTTAACGCCACATACATCAATTGTGAATCGAAATAATCATCAACATCGGCAAGAATAACTATTTCACTCTCCAAACCCTTGAAGGCATATATTGTTGAAAACATTGCCAAGCTCGCGTCGTAATGGCCGTCGCCATAATCCCCGATTAAATACTTATCAGGGTCATACATACCGACAATTGAATTAATCCTTTTCTTAGGAGATAAAATTACAATTGATGATGACGAAAAACCCTTCTTTTTTAATTCTTTGATTCTTTCGAAAAGTTGCCTATTCTCATCTTCAACAGTGTCCCATACATAATAATCAACTGGCTCACCATTTATTTTTAATTTGTACTTTTTATCTTCATAACCTGTAATATTTATTAGTTCATTACCTATGTGCAAAGTGTTTCTGCAATTAATATACAAATGTTTTCTTGCAAAAAATGATTTTTTTCTTAATGTTGATAAAGACGATTCTTCACCGTAAATCGCTTGTCTTGAAAAATCGCCATAGAAGGTATATTTCCCTTCCAATAAACCGTTTTTAAGAATTACATCGAAAAAATTTAGATATCCTTCAGTGCACAAGTCTTGAAATTCGTCTACAATTATTCTATCATAATCGATACCAAGATCAATTGCGCATTTACAAGCCATCTCAGGCAGGGTTTTAGAAAAATAGTCCCCAGTTAAATATACACCAGTGAGTTTTCCGCCGCATATCTTAGTCAAGAAAGAATGAAGAGAATATACATCGACGGTGTTGTCACCAACGCTATTCTTTATATATTCTGCCAAGTTTTTATTAAAACAAAAAAATGCCACTTTTTCTTTTTTTGAAAAGCGCTTCGCCTCCTCAACTGCTATTAAAGTTTTCCCAGTGCCAGCACCCCCGGTTATTACCATCTGATCATTAATTTCTATATCATCCAAGCATGAGTATTGTTCTTCTGTTAGAGAGATAATATCATTTTCAGAAGCACTCACAAAACTTTTGAGAGGAGCAACACAGTCAACTATTGGACGCAATGTTTTAGATATAGCATCAACCATTTGCATCGATAAACCAGAAGGAATACGTTTGCCAAGTTGTTGGAGTTCATTTGCCTGCTTACTATATAACTTTTTTACAAAACTGCAATAATTATTATTATCTGATTTTTGACAAAGCCTCCACGGCTCATCTTCGACTATAGAATCAACTGGGAATTCGGATTCATCGGTAAATATAACACCATATCCATATGGTATTTCCGTTCTGGAATATGCATTTCCTAATCGTTTTGTTATTATACGCTCGATTTCAAACATCGCATCTCTTGCTTGCTGAAAAGGTCCACGCTGCTTATATGTTTTTTCATGACTCCTATTTACAAAAATCCAGTTTGTACCGTCAAAGCCCACGCCACCCGATTTTATTTCCAATATAATAATTCCACAGTTTGGCGTTATAACTACAAAATCTGCTTCTCCAAAAATCACTTTCTTGTGTTCGGGGATGCGAAATGAATGCAATACTACCCACTCAGCAGGCGCATTGTTTTTTAAGTACTCAAATACTTTTCGTTCTCCGGAACTGGAAGAATCATCCGGAAAAATGTTTGGAAACATTTTAGCCATCAATACATATCCTCTATTTTATTTATTTTACCGCGTTCTATAAGTTCTTTTTCTAAAACATCTTCCACTGTATAAATGTATATATCTCCGATTCCAAGAATCTCACCGCTAGGGTCATCACTCATATTTATCAATTTAATTTCATTTGCTTTATTTTTGAGTTCGTTAGTCAGCCACTTGCCTGCCTGCTGGTGATATGACTGTATTTTTTGTCCAGCCGCACAGATTTGTTCTATAGAATTAAGATACTCATCACATAATGCTTTTATTTCTAAATCATTGGATGCCGCTATACCGATCGCGATCAACACATCCTTATCCCTTGGCATAATCACTTCTCCAGATAGCCAATATCTAACTTGTTGAAGGGTGCACTCGCCTCCTTCTGCATTCAACCCGGTACACACTTCAGATACTGTTTTGTTTTTTGCATAAGCATTGAGCAGTACCGACCATATTTCTGCCTTGCTTCGCAGATTTTGCTCCTTATGTATAGCCATCAACTCATCCGCTTTTTCCTTAACAATATCTTTATCGCTTTGTCTAATTAATATTTTATCTCCTTTTTTTAATTTAGTTGCTTCTTTTTTTATTGGTCTATCTGATTCACCATCAACCAACAATGTTACATCTATCACATCGTGCGACGGATAAAAATATGCTATTTTATCTTTTGTAAGAAGAACGGGGATGCACTCGACAGCATTCGTTGAACTTTGAGAAACACCAGTTCCAACAAAGGTTGATCTTATAATTGCACTTGGCGTATTATAGTCCGATATGTCATCGCAACTATCCGTTTCGGTTATAAATACATCATCTATTGGCTTCTCCAATATTTCTTCCGAATTAAAACGGACTTCGTTGGCAACAGATTTAACGGTTTCGTGAGGAATACATTCGTCAAATTTTTTCACATAATGCTCTCTCCACTTGTTTTCAAAGTCGTATAAGACATATGTTAAATACTCATAACAATATGTTTGTTTTATTCGCAAATACTCTCTTTTGTCAAACCAAGGAACTATAAGATAATCTACGCTGGCAAATTCTTTATCCTGTTGTTTATAAAAGTTCGATAGGGTGCTAACGCGTAAATCGATTCCCCCTTGTATTGACTTAAAATATTCTGTTGTTTCGTCAATAAATTCATATTTATCTGGCAGCAATAAAAGCATGGATTTATCAGCATTTTTATGCTGCACAATGAAATCTTCAATTTTTTTCATTTTCAAAGACTTTTCTATACTCACCAATAGATCAAACCTGTTTAGTATACTGTCGGCAACAGTTTCTATTTGCTGTTTTACATAAAACCTTTTTTGCTCTTCCCACAAAAAAACTATTTCGAGCAATTCATTTTCAAAACTGCTTTTCACAACTTCTTTGATCGGGCAAATCGCATAAGTTAGTTTGTTATGGAAGTTCCATACTCTGCGAACAAAATGGCGCAAACAGCTATCACCGTCGCTGGCTAATTGAGACAATTCTTTTATGCTATATACTAAATCTCGCAACATCCTATTTGTTACGGTTTCCAACTTAAATTCAGATAATGCAGCTCTATTAACTCTTTCAGACAGCCCGCCAAATATGTCTTTTTTACTACGAGCAGTGCCTAAATTCAAATCTACCAACAGCGACTCGCTTTTCATAGTTGATGGTTTCCAATGCCACATTTCAAAACCCATATCTAATAGCATAGGACAATTTTCAAATTCGCTCTCTGGCACAAACGCCACAAACGGAAGATTGAATTTTAAAACCTTTTTGAGTGTATCTAAATTTGAAATTACTTCATCAAATTTTTCAACCATCGAAAACACGGCGAACACTTCATTTCGATGTTCACTATCCTTCAATAAATAATATATCTCCTCCATTTTGGAAGACACGGAAATGGCTGGCAAACAATCCAATCTACCCTTGTTATACAATTCATATTTGCTATCGTTATTGAGATTTAGTTCACCATATGAAACAACATCGTCAAACGACTGTTTGTTTATATAAAGTTGTTCTACGTATTCTTTGAAAGCATTTTTAGCCGCCAAAACCATCAATGTTTTTTGTAAAGATGTGCGCTTTGCCTTCAATTCATATATCAATCCATCTGAATTAGCAATCTTATTACGCGCTTCGGCTTGTGCTGCATACCAAATTTTGTAAGAAGATATAGCACCTTCTGTCTTTTCAAACATATGGTGCAATCCATTAATAGGGCACTCAATTTCTATAGGATTATTTCTATCCGTTCTAAAACGGATTTTATTGTTAATTTTATCGATTCCTAAAAACTCGACAACCGCTTTCCCTAAACGGACATGCTGACCGACTTCAATACTATCTAAAACACATCTGGCATAGTCGGTTTCATCTAACAAGTTTGAAAAATATTTGCCAACTATCATTGGCATAACGCCACATTCATTATCAGGCAAAACTATTCCGATTCTTTTGTATCCTTGAACTATCAAACTGTCAATAATGTGTTGTGTAACAATAAAAAGCGGGTGCATAACTTCGCCATCACTCGTATCATCAAACGAATAATGAATCAAATTATACACTTTGTGCTTATTTAGATAATCGTTCAAAATTTGACTTATGTACATGTCACAATCCTTCGAAACATCCTAGCGCTATCGTGCGACGGAATCACATGGCACTATGCGCAATCTACAATGTTCCCAACCCGTTTTTAATATTATACCATATTCGACAAAAAAATCAATGCTAATCTCACACGCTAATTATCCATATCGGTTTTGGTGTTAAATGTTGCGGATATTGCATTTTCAAAAGCCGTATCGGAATTCGGTGTTATTTCAGTGAAATGGATGAATCCTGAAATTGTCAATCAATGTTTGAAAAAAACAGTCCTTGAAGCTGGTTAGAAATAGTAGACTGTCGTTATCTTGTGTGTTCGCAACACATACTTTAACACGGGTGCAAGGCAACTAGATTAAAGTCATTGTGATTATTATAGTTGGTAAAGAAAAGGCTATTTACGGTGAAATCGACAGGGACAACTGCGGGGATTGATTATTGTGGGCTAGACAATGGCAAGTCGTTTAATACAATTCGCACGGCGGAGGTCCGTATATGCAATAAAGTCGTCGAAAGACGAGTTGTTCGACTACGTATTGGCATGCGAGAATCGGCAAAAATTAACAGTGCGACTCGCATCCATAGACACCGTAGTGCAAATCAGTGCATTTTCGGATATTACGCAAAATAGTAAAAATCTATTCGACAGGCAAATTGCATGCGCGGTGCAATATCAAATGCTATCCACCGACAATCAACCCATCGAAGTCCGCCTAACAAAGAAAGGTCGGCAGCTGTTTAAGAAGATATAACTATACCGCCCCGAGCCGATAAAAATTGACGAAGACGTCTACACGGTCAATTGTTCGAGAAACCAACTCGTGTATTAGTGCCAAAGGTTTGGGAAAGAAGCGTTGATTATATCCCCGAATCAGACGTAACTTTTATGCGCAACTACTACTATCACGCATACAAAGCGTACAAATCGCCGTATCACTAATCAGCTTGCGAAACGGCAAAAAATAATCTTTGTTATTTTTCA
>CAZPFZ010000021.1:0-11633 GCA_964585955.1 uncultured Acidiphilium sp. | reverse complement strand
TCATATAACTAAAAGCAATATTTTTACAATTTTTTAAAAACATATTGACAAAGTGCTTTGACTGGTGTAAAATAAAAATGTAAATTTCGGGATAGTATGTCCTTTGCCATAATCAAAATTGATGCCTTTTACGTAATTGCGTTTTTTGGTAGCAAAACTTTGAGTAACGATTGCTTTTTGCACAACTTTTAAAAGGGTGGTGTAAACGGCAAATTGTGCGTTCTTTTTGTATTAAAGGCGCAAAAAGGTTATTGATTTCTATTACAAAGGTTGCCATTTCCGTTTATAAAAAATAAGCAAACGCATATGACGTTTGTTAGGAGGTAAAATAATGATGAAAAAATTACTTTGCTTAATGTTTGCATGCTTATTATCGTTAAGTATGTTTGCTTGCTCAAAGCCGTCAGAGGACGGAACTTCCGGCAATAGCGGCGGAACAACATCTGCCAGCGGTAAAAATGAAGTTGTTATTGAATTTTTCGGTTGGGGTGACGCCGCCGAAATTAACAATTATCAAACTCTCGTTAACCAATTTATGTCTGAAAACGAAAATATTACAGTTGTTTATAACGGCGAAAGTTCAACTACATATATGACTTCTCTCCGTAACAGAGTAAACAATTTGCCTGATATTTTCTATATGCCGGATACCGATTTTCTTGAATGGGCAGCAAGCGGCACATTGCTCGATATTACAAATTACGTAACCGACGAAGATCTTAACAAACTTTGGCCCGATGCCGTTAACGAATATTATTTTGATCAAGACGCCATGACGTTAGGTAAAAGCCAAGATGCTCGCCTTTACGGTTTACCAAAAGATTTAGGGCCCTTCACGTTGGTTTACAACAAAGATTTACTCGATACGCTTATTGCTCAAAATAACGTTGATAGAGATTGGGTTTACGGTCTTTTAGATCCCGAAGATCCTATGACTTGGCAAGAACTTGTTCAGCTTTTAACCGCAATAGATACCGATCCTAACGACAATATTTTTGGTATTTCACACTACGAATTACAAGCTGCAATTTATTCTAACAACGCAAACTTTTTCAATGAGGATGCAAGTAAAGAAGAAATCAGCCAAAAGAATTTCTATGATGCGGTTCAATGGATAGTAGATTTAACCACCGTACATCACGTTATGCCTACCGCTGCGCAACAAACATCAAACAACGGTTATATCCGTTTTAAATCGGGTTCTTGCGTATTTAGCTTTATGGGTCCGTGGGACTGTGCTGAATTCTGGAAAACAGTTGAATTCAATTATGATATAGTTCCCGTTGCTTACAATGCCGAAAATCCGGATGCTAAGAGTACCGCTTGGATAGGCTCTATGGGATATTGCTTGAACGGTAAATTAAACCCCAAAAAATCTGCCGATAAAGCCAAAATAGAAGCAGCTATAAAACTTGCAAATTGGCTTTGCTCAAACGAAAGTGCGCAACGTAAATTTTATGAGCTCGGTCAACAAGTTCCCAATATTCAAAGCATGACCTTCGATGAATATCTTGCAGCCGATAATCAAATTCTTGCTTCAAAGAATCCTCCTAACAGAAAAGTTTGGGTAGATACTATTTACAATTACGGTGCAAACGATAAAATTCACGGTAAAACAAGAGCTCCTTATTACACTTACAATTCCGATTGGCTTACCGATCTTACCGATTGGTTCGATGCTAACGGTATGTGGGACGGAAGAAAAACGGCTAAAGAGGTTTGTGAATCTTATGCTGCTACATTCCAAGAAACACTTGATGAAATGAAGGGTAAAATGTAATGAATAACCTATTGGTAAAGAAAAAAAGAAGCAAACTTGAAAAAAGAGAAAATATTATTGCTTTTTTGTTTATTCTTATTCCCGTAATCGGCTTTTGCGTATTCACGATAGGGTCGATGCTCTTTACCTTTGTATATAGTTTTTTGGATTTTAATACGCTTACGGGCGAAACAAACCAACTCGAATCGCTTTGGGCAAATTATCAAGATTTATTTACGCATCCGGTCCGCTCCGAATATTTTAAAACTTCTATAAAAAACACTTTAATCTTGCTTTTAAGCGTACCTTTTGGTATGATTCTCGGTCTTGGGGCTGCGGCTCTTTTAAGACTCGGCAAGGTAAAGGGCGCAAAGGTTTACCAAGTATTGTATTATATACCAACCGTGTCAAGCGCGGTTGCGCTAAACATAGTTTGGCGTTATATTTTTAACGACGATTACGGTGTATTAAATAATATTTTGGGCGTAAATATTCCTTGGCTTGGCGCTACCGACGGCGGTGCGTATTTGCGAAGTGCTATTATAATCAAAAACTCTATAAACGGCGTAGGTTCGGCTATGATAATGTATCTTGCGGGCATGCTAAATATTCCCAAAGATTATTACGAAGCCGCCGATATAGACGGAGCAAACAGGATAACGCAATTTTTTAAGATAACTTTTCCGCTAATCACGCCTATGACGTTCTATTTGCTTATTACCGGGCTTATAGGCGGACTTCAGTCCTATGCCGATGCCGAGGTTTTTGCAAACGGACATAGAGAAGCTCAAACAATCGTATACTTTATTTGGTACAGAGGTATAAATCAAGGTAGGTACGGCATTGCGTCGGCGGCCTCAATTTTGCTCTCTATTGCTATAATGATAATAACGGTTATTCAGTTTAAGTTCTCGGATAAATGGGTGTATGAGGAGTAAAAATATGGAAAAAGTCGTTTATACTCATACAAATAAAATAAAATTAAACAAAAGTCAAATAGCATTAACCGTTTTAACCTATTTAATCCTTACCGTGGGTGCCATAATTTTGGTTTTTCCGTATGTATGGATGATTTTAACCTCTTTTAAAAAGCCTGCCGAAGCTTTAAGTTTGGAATTAAAGCTTTTCCCCGCAAAGTTTGTCTTAGACGCTTATAAAAACTTGTGGGCGGACATTCCCTTTTTGTCGGGCGTTAAGCAAACGTTAAAAATAGAATTTTCGGTTATAATAGTAGGAACGTTTGTTTCGGCTATGGCGGCTTTTAGTTTTGCAAAACTAAAACTTCGCTTTAAAAACTTTTGGATGCTCTTTTTAATGAGCGGAATGATGGTGCCATATGCCGCACTTATGATGCCGCAATACAGAACTTTTCAAAAGTTAAACATGACAAATACTCTGTGGCCGCTTATTTTGCCGGGATTTTTCGGTAACGTTTCGATGATATTCTTTTTAACGCAGTATATGAAAGGGATATCTAATTCCTTTTTCGAAGCGGCAAAAATAGACGGTGCAGGCGAAATGAAGCAATTCTTAATTATTATGTTGCCGCTTGTTAAAACGGCCATTGCGGCGCAGGTAATATTCTGGTTTGTCGGTATATGGAACGATTTCTTCGCTCCTGAAATATACCTCGATAGTACCGATAAAATGACATTGCAACCATTGTTACAACGTATTAACGCAAACAACAAAAACGGCGGTAATTATCCCACTATGATGGCAGGCGCCGTTCTTGCAAGTTTGCCAATGCTTGTTATTTACACCACTTGCCAAAAGTTTTTTATAGAATCTTTGGCTATTTCGGGCGTAAAGGGTTAATGGCGGTTTTAGCGCGCTAAGCATTTTATCGCGCTTAACAATAATAATACTTTAAATTAAAAACTAAAAAATAAAGCAACTAAAAATTATGCAACGAAAAACGTTGTCTATAATATATTTAAGGAGGCAAAAAATGAGCAAAATTTGGAAAACTCTTACCATTCTTATGCTTTCGCTCGTTCTGCTTGCTACCGCGTGTAACGGTCAAAGCGATTTTAGCAGCGGAACACCGAGCGGTGGCGGCAGTGTGCAAGATGAGTATCAGGATTATAATCCCGATAAGCAACCCGGCGGAGATCAGTTCGATTACAGCGGCAACTATGCTACTCCCGAACTTAAAATTGACGGTCTCGGCGACGACGAACAGTGGAAGCAGATTACTTCGCCACTCGCAGTTTTCGGGCACGATAACGCCGCAAGCGTAAAAGCGTACAGAGGTGCCGACGCATTATTCTTCTTGTTTGAGGTAAGCGATACAATTCTTCTTACAGAAGGTAATACCAATGATGATGCCGTTACCAGAAGCGACAGTATAGAATTTTATCTTGATACCTTGGCAAACGGTGGTACAAAACCCCAAAACGACGATTACCAAATAAACCTCGGTATACACGGCAAAACGCGTATAATGCAAGGTTCGGGCAGTGGTTGGGGTAACTGGAACGGACTTATTGACTACGAAGTAAGCATAAACGGAACTCTTAACGATTCTAACGATGCAAACGACGTAGGTTATACCGTAGAAGTTATGATACCTTATAGCCAAATCAATATTGAAAAGACGGATACAATAGCCGTTTCTTTCGGACAGGTAGATAAGGTAAATAATACGGGTGCTCAATCAACCGTTCACTGGGATTGGTTTGGTTGGACATACGAAGGTTTTTTACGTGAACCGCAAACTCCCAACAACTATGTTCTTTTAGATAAAGACAACAACTTAATGGATAGAGATTCCGAAGTTAGACCTAATGCCGACATAGCAGGTTATGTATTAGATAGTACTACCGCACAACCCGTTGAAGGCGCAACCGTAGTTATATCAGGTTATGAATTTAATCAAACTTTAACTACCGATGCTCAAGGTTTCTTTAGTTTAGCTCAGGTTAGTCCCGAAAGCGATTATACCGTAACGGTAACCAAAGAAGGTTACTTGGGCAACTCTGCTGTTTATACAAGAGGCGAACTCCGTGGCGCAAACGGCGGACGCGTATTAAAAGACATCGAAATCAAAAATGAAGAAGCTGTTGATAAAACCGTCATTAAAGGTACCGTTAAAAACCTTATAGACGGTGCTATAGGCGGTGCCACCGTAGCTATAGAAGGCACGTTAATGACTACAACGGCAGATAGTAACGGTCAATTCTCTATAGAGGGCGTTCCCGTTGAAGAAGGAAAAGACGTTACATTAGTAGTGACTGCTAACAATTATGCCGAAAGTAAAACTTATGTTAAAAATTCAACATTGGTTGTAGGCGGAGAAACAATTTTAGGCGATGTGAACATACATCTTCCTTATGCAACGGCATCCGGTTCTAACGGATTCGGCTTAAAGAACGATGCTTTTGCCGATAGCTCGGTTAAGATTGGTCGTGCGCTTGACGGTATAGAATTCTTGTTTGAAGGCACAAGAAAATTGGCAGGTAACATCGAACTTTACCTCGACGTAAAAGAAAGTATAAGTGAACACAGAGATAACGAAACATCGCTTTGGTTGTTCGGTTTGTCCGATTCAGGCAGTATTCACGGCAACCATTATGCAGGCGGAAACTTTGTTGCAAGCGGTCTTGAATACACATTGTTCTACAATACTGAAAATGGTTATGCTTCAAGATTCTTTGTTCCTTACGATTATTTAGGAATTACACCGTTAGAAGTATTCGGTATTTCTCTCGGTCAATGGTGTACCGCTGCTAACGATTGGGACGGTTGGGGATATCAAGGTCAGTTTATAGCACCTGAATTTACAAACAACTATGTAAGAGTAAGTGCAACTAACGGTTTCTATCGCGCTGAAAACAACATTTCTATGGTTACCTTGTCTGGTAATGTAGGTATTGCAGGCGTATTGGTTAGCGCAGGCGACACTTCAAACACAACAGGTAATTCCGGTTCGTATTCCTTCCGCGTACCCGCATCGAGCGAAGCTCTTACAATTACTTACACTGCTTTAGGTTATCAAACTAAACAAACGGTTATCCCCGCAAATTACTTCGATACTCATTATTCTTATTGGGACGAAGTTACAATGGAAAAGCAATATGCAACCATTAGCGGCGTTATTACAGATTCTCAAACGCTCGCACCTATTTCAGGCGTTACGGTAGCTTTAGACGAAAATACCTCCGCTACCACCGATGCAAACGGTGCTTACAGTATAGGAAATATTTGGACGAAAAATTCGGTACAGTTAACCGTTTCTCATCCCGATTACGCAACGCAAACTATTGATATCGAAGCTACAGCGCTTGCTGCAAACACAGCATACAAAGCAGACGTTGCTCTTGTTTCGACTGCTCAAATCAAATATGTTACCGCAAACGGACAAATTAATAACGTAGGCGGTCCCGTAAGCGGAGCTTCGGTTAAACTTAACGATGTTCAAGTTGCCGCTACTAACAACCAAGGTAAATTCACGATTGAAAACTTCAAGGGCGTTGACTGCGAATTAACTATTGAAAAAGAAGGCTATATGTCTCAAAAGATAGTTTTCAAAGCAAACGAACTTCAAGCCGATCAAGAAAGCTTTACGTTCGCAACGGTAGATATGCCTAAAGAATACAACTCATTGGGCATACTCGAAGAAAAACCCGGTAAAGAAGAACACTTTGCACTCTTTAGCGGTGCTGTTACAAGAACGGCAACAGCATTACAATTCAAGTTCACTGCGGCAAGAGCATTTACAAACGGTCAATTGGAAGTATACCTCGATACCGGTGCGGTTGCTGCCAACAAGGGTTCTGTAGAAGTTCAAATCAACCTTTGCGCAGATAAATCCGTAAATGTTATAAGAGGTTTAGCTGCCAACAGTTATACCGTAGTTTACGGCGGTGAAGACGGCAATCGTGAAATTCTTCTTACCATTCCTTATCAGTCACTCGGTATGGGTGCAACCGATATAATCGGTTTCTATATGGGACAATGGTCAACAAGTGCGACCGACTGGGATCCGTTAACATTCAACGGTGCCGGTCTTAACGCAGATATAATGTCCGACTATTTAAGAATTTCGGGTTCTACAACGGTATACCGTTATGCAACCAACGAACAAATCGTTACCGTACAAGGTAACGTAGGCATGGCAGGCGTAACAGTAAGAATAGGCGCTAACACTACTACATCCGATGCAAGCGGAAACTTCAGTTTACTTATTGCTAAACCGGAAGGTGCTACTGAAATAAGCTATTATAAAGCAGGTTATACCTCTTTAGTTAAAGAAATTCCCTCAAATGCTTTCGATGCAACAGATGTATTTGAAGATGAAGTTACTTTAAGTGAACATTTGGTAAACATACAAGGTTTGGTAACCGATTCGGTAAGCGGCAACGCACTCGTAGGTGTTACGGTAAGCATTAAAAATAATGCAACTGCAACCAATACAACTAAAGCGGACGGAAGTTATGCCTTTAGCGACCTTGCAAGCGGAAACGCTATTATCCTTGTATTTGCAATGGAAGACTATGCAACGCAAGAATATACCTTAACGGTAGAAACTCTTGCCGAGACAACCAACCACACGGTTAATATTCAACTTATATCTACTCTCGTTATAAGAAATATCGATATGTTCGGTGTAGTATCCAACGTGAACGGTGTTGTAGCTGGCGCTCAAGTTTCGGTTAACGGACTCGATGTAACCGCCACCACAAACGCAAACGGCGAATTCACCCTTACCGGTGTTAATACGGTAGATCACGTTATAACCGTTACAAAAGCAGGATATATAGCTTCTGAATTAACCGTTTTAGCTAACGACATCGCACAAGATGCAACCGATTACAACCTCGGTAATATAGATATTAAACTCGATTATGGCGAAATGCCCGGACTTATAGCCGATAAAGCGGATAAGTTTGCTAGTTGGAAAGGCTATGTTACAAGATCTAATGTCGGATTCGAATTCAAATTTGTAGGTAAAACTGCGTTCAGCGGCAGAATCGAACTTTTTGTCGATACAAAAACAAGTGCCGGCGACAATGCAAGAGATTTAACCGACTATTTGTTCAATCTTAACGCAGACGGAAGCTTTACAATAGTAAACTGGGGCGAAGGAACCAAAAACGAAACAAAGCATAAAGATATGGTTCTCACCGTTAAAAATGCGACTTCTATTCCCGAAGTTTACTTCACGTTGCCTTACGCGTTCTTTGGTCAAGTTAATACCGAAAACGCTGTTGCCTCAACCGAAGTAATAGGTATATCTGTAGGGCAATGGTCAGATAGCGCTAACGATTGGGACGGTTGGGATTGTTTCCAACATATAGGTACAAGCCAAACGGTATTCGTAAAACCCGAAATGCCTTCAGACTATATTCGTATAAGCAAAGATAACGTTTTATATGCTAAAGCCGATAACGTAGAAGTAGCCGATCTTTCTTCCTACTATTTCCGTTTCGGTACCGGTACATTTACCACTTTCGCCGGCGGTTCTGAGGCAGGCATAGCGGGGAGCGCAGGTGTTAATGCCGATTATATTCGCGGTAAAATTGCTAAACGCGACGCAAACGGTGTTACATTTGAATTTATAACTACAGGCGATTTCTCAACTAATAAGGATACGGGAGAAATTGAAATGATCCTTATTTATTTCGATACAGGTTCAGTATCTGCCGGTGGGTGGAATCCCGATTACCTTATAAAAATAGCTTCCGATGGTACTGTTTACGGTAAGAACAGTGCTTGGTGGAGTGCTTCTAATGCTAACAAGCTTAACTCTGTTGCTACCGTTACTAAGGAAAACGGTGTAACAAAGGTAGTGTACACTCTTTCGTATGACACAATAGGAATAAACGCGACCGAGGTGTTCGGCGTTGCCATGCGTGAAGCTTCGCATAATGCAGGCGATCATTTGTTATATGATCCTTGGTATGATTTCTATTATAAAAATGAAACAGTTGGTCGCGATGCTGCCGATTGCGCAAGATTTATCCGCGTAGCGGCTGACGGATCTGTTTACGATGCAGCAAACAATAATGGTTGATAAGGAGGTAAAAACAGATGAAATTAACTAAAAAATTATCAGTGATAGCTTTATCTGCTCTTCTTGCTTTCGGACCCGCATGCGGTACCGAACAATTGCCCGATTCAAGCGGAGTTACGCCTCCCGCTCAAACGGGCGGATATTACGGCACGTATGCCGAAGATTTCCAAAAGTACGATAACGTTAATTATAACGAATATTTAATGGGTGAAAATGTTACAATAGCCAACCAATGGGAAGGTTACGGTATAGGCGATCCGTTTGTTATGAGATGGAACGGTGTTTATTACCTCTATTGTTCTACATTGGATTCCGAAATGGGCGTAAGAGGGTATAAATCGGCAGATCTTATAAATTGGACGTCGATGACTGCTGAAGGGCTCCGCAACGGTTACGTTTCCGAAGACCCTGTTACAAGAGCAGCTTATGCTCCCGAAGTTTATTACTTTAACGGAATGTTTTATATGTACACCTCTCCCGGAGGAAACGGACATTACATTCTTACTTCAACCTCGCCTGAAGGACCTTTTGTAAAGGCTACAAACAATTTCGGTTTATCTATCGACGGTTCTGTTTTAATAGACGATGACGAAACAATGTGGTTTACTTATGCCGATTTCCAAGGCATTCGTATGGCAAAGCTTACCGATATGCTTACGATAGATGCTTCTTCTACCCCCGTTTTGAATGGTACATCAATAGGTGGTTGGACAGAAGGTTCATACATTTTAAAGCGTGACGGAATTTATTACCTTACGTATACGGGTAACCACGTTGCTTCCGACGGATATCGTATAGCTTACGCTACGGCAGATAACGTTTGTACTTCCGACGGAAAGGTTGATAGAAACGCTTGGACTCGCGGTGAAAACAATCCTATGGTATTAGAAACCGAAACTGCTTTAAAGGGTTTAGGACATTCTTCAACTGTAATGGGTCCCGATATGGATTCTTATTATCTTGTTTATCATATGCTTAACTCGTCGGGCGGTCCTAACAGAAGTTTGGGTATAGATAGGCTTACCTTTAACGGTAAACAAATGTCTGTAGCTCCCTCGCTTACCGATAGCGTAAAACCCGCGCTTCCTGCTTATTACGCAAACGGAACAGACGAACAAAAATTCACCAAGGAAAACGATTTGTTATTAACAAACGCTTCTCACGGTGCAACATTCACTGCCGAGTTTAACGTAAGCGGTGCTTCTACTTATAGTTTTGTATTCGATTATACCGATGCAAACAATTATGCAGAAGTAGCCTTAGATTTAACTGCTAAAACCGTTACTCTTTGCAAAGTTGCTTCCGGTGCAAGTCAAACTGTAGCTACCGGTACGTTAGTTAACGATTTTAGCAAAGATGCTTTGCATACTGTAAGAATAGCTGCTCGCGACGGAAAAGTTGACGTTATCTTTGACAATATGGTTAAAATCGACAATGCTCAAATGCAGGTTGCAGGCGGTAAAGCCGGTTATAAAGGTTTAACCGAAGATGTTGTTGTAGGTTACACGGCTATTTCCAATGTAGCAATGGGATTAAGCGATCAACAAGAAGCAAAGCAGGCAGAAGGCATTATTGGTGCGTCAAATTATCTCGCAAGCGACGAATATTGCGATGCATACAACCTTGCTCAAGATGCCGTTACCGTTTTAGATGACGAGGATTATTACGGAGTTAAAGCATTAACGCTTAACAATGGCGATCACGCAACCTACCTTGTTAACTTTAGAGAAAGTGCAAGATATGGTTTAGAGCTTGTTTATAGAGCTGAAGATGCAGGCAAGCAGTTGGGCGTAAAATTGTATAACGGTACAATTTGGCGTTGCACTCTTCCCGAAATAACCGGTTACGAAGGTTACGTTAAAGCTTTAATAGCTGAATTCGATGCAGAACAAGGTGTTACTCCCGTTCGTATAGAAAATCTTTCCGAGCAAGCAGTTAACTTTATCAGCTTTAAATTTGTAAAGACTTCGGCTGTTACTCCCGTATACGAAAACACTCTTGAAGATTATGCATCAACAGGTGTTGATTACAAGACTATATGGAAGATTAAAGACGGCGGACATTACGCTAAAGCCGGAACACGTCAGTTGGCTTACTTTGGCGATAACACAATTACAGACTTTACGTTGGAAGTGGATATTAAGCTCGAAGGCGAAACATCTGCATCAACGGCAGGTATAGTATTCCATGCTCAAAATTATGCGGCATCTTCGCACGATAATTATATGAGTATGCAGGGATATTACGTAGCTGTTAACAACAACTATGTAACATTGGAACGCCTTAACTATTCCGACGGCACACAAAAACTCGAAACAGTCGCAGGTAGCAGCAATCCTTATAAAACGAGCGATACCTTTATTACCTTAAAAATTCAGGTAAGAGGTAACACTATTAAGGTTTGGGCTGCCGACGAACTACTGTTTGAAACGGTAGATTATAACCCCTACACGGCAGGAAAAATAGGTCTTTATACCAACGGTGCCGCAGTTGTATACAAAAACTTAAAAATTGGCGCGTAATGTAATTAAAGGCGTAAAACAAAAATAATAGGTATGCGGAACGGGAAAATCCGTTCCGCATATTCTAAAAATAAAACAACCTATTAAAATTACTCGCATTAAGCGAAAAAGGCGCATTTGCCGTTGCCTTTTTACGGCTATTTAAAATAAGGAATAAAAACATATGAAAGGAAGACGAATTTTGGCATTCATTATAGGTTTTTCAATATTTGGCGTCGGGTGTGGGCAAAAACAAAACGATAGCAGCGATTCAACCGATTCATTCGTTCGCGGCGAAGAAATAGAAGTTAATCCTGTTGTTGCAAACAGATATACTAATCAACAGGATATAGAG
>CAZPFZ010000020.1:0-12133 GCA_964585955.1 uncultured Acidiphilium sp. | reverse complement strand
GGTCGAACCCACACGATGTCGCCATCACGGGATTTTGAGTCCCGCGCGTCTGCCAATTCCACCACAGCGGCAAATATTTAAATTAAAGTTTGAAATTGTTTGCAATATGACAAAAAATGTGGCATAATAGTAATGGTTTCAAACGCTTTATTATAATAGCACATTTGTTTTTTTTATGCAAGAGTTTTTTAACCAATTTTAAGAATTTTTTTCAGGAATCGTTAATTATGGATAAACTTGTACTTATAGACGGTAACAGCATTTTATATAGAGCCTTTTATGCAACACCTTATTTCACCACGAGCAAGGGTGTGCAAACGAATGCGGTATATGGTTTTATTAACATGCTTGTAAAAATAATAAACGAGGTTGAGCCGGATTATATGCTTGTTGCATTTGACCGAAAGGAGCCGACATACCGTCATATTATGTACGATGGATACAAAGCCGCGCGCAAGCCCATGCCTGAAGAGCTAGTAGGTCAGTTGCCGCTTATAAGAAAAGCTCTTGATGTTTTAAAAATAAAAACATTGGATATTGCCGGACTCGAAGCCGATGATATTATTGGCAGTGCTGCAAAACAATTGGATGCACAAGCTATTGTGATAACGGGAGATAAAGATAGTTTTCAGCTTATAGATCAAACAACACAGGTGTATTTTACACGCAAGGGTATAAGTAATCTCGAAATATACGACGCTGAAAACTTCATTGAAAAAACAGGAATACAGCCATCGCAAGTTGTGGATCTTAAAGCTTGCATGGGTGACCAATCCGATAACATTCCGGGTATGCCCGGCATTGGCGAAAAACGTGCTATGTATTTGCTTAACCGTTTTGGAACGTTAGATAACATTTATGCAAACATAGAAGAAATACCCGTCAGTTTTAAAGAAAAAGTTTTATTAGGTAAAGAAAGCGCATATATGTCGCAAAAACTTGCAACAATAAATACTGCCGCCGATTTAGGCATTACGCTAAAAGATTTAACGTTTAAGTTTCCGTTCCCTTATGAAGCTAGGCTGTTTTTCTCTGAATTGGAGTTTAACAATTTATTAAAAAAGAATTATTTTGCAAGGCCTTCAAAATTGCAAAGGATTAAAGCCGCTTCGACTGAAAAAACTCAAAAAACGGAGACTATAAAGCGTGAAATTCTAAATACGATTGATAGCGACTGCGCGTTTTTTGCAAGCGAAAAAATAGCTATGCATATTTCGGATAAAATCTATTTATCCGATGGTGAAACCGAATTTGAAGTTAACATAAAAGAAGACTTTTTTTCAACCGGAATGGATTTTGGCGACGCGTTAGAAGCTTTAAAACCGCTTTTTAAAGCGGAAAACGGTAAAAAATTTATTGTTTACGATAAAAAGAAGTTGAAACATTATTTAAAGAGTTTCGGGTGCGATTTTCAAGTCGATTGCGAGGACGTCATGCTTGAAAAATACGTTGTTGACTATACGCAAAAGGAACTTGATTGCATAGGCGCGCTCGAGCATGCCGGTCTTGACATTACAGCTCCCGCATATTCCCTTTTTAAGCTACACGAAAAGTATGTAAAAATGCTTGAAGAAGAGGGAGCTTTTGACCTTTATAATAAAATAGAGTTGCCTTTGTGTGACGTTTTGTATGAAATGGAAAACGCCGGGTTTAAAATAGAAACTCAAGCGCTTGAAGCTGCATCTGTAAGCTATCGCGAGCGAATAAACGTGCTTAACGAACAAATAATGCAGTTGGCTGGCAAAAAGTTTAATGTAAATTCTCCGCGACAGTTGGGCGAAGTTTTGTTTGAAGATTTAGGCTTGCGTCACGGTAAAAAGACAAAGACGGGATATTCGACTAATGCCGAGGTGCTCGACGAAATGATAGATGATCATCCTATTATTCCGCTTATTTTGCAATATAGGCAGCTACAAAAGCTTGCTTCAACTTATATAGATGGATTTAAACCGCTTATAGATAAAAATACGGGGTTTATTCACACCGTGTTTAATCAAACGGTTACAAGCACGGGCAGGCTTTCTTCAAAGGAACCCAATTTGCAAAATATTCCCGTGCGTGACGACGAAGGTAGAGAAATAAGAAAATTTTTTATTCCGCGCGCAAAAGATAGGGTTATAGTAGACGCCGATTATTCGCAAATAGAACTAAGGCTACTTGCGCATTACTCTGGTTGTCAAAAGCTGATAGATGCGTTTAACAGCGACGAAGACATACATGCAATAACCGCATCGCAAGTCTTTGGCGTGCGGTTAGATCAAGTTACACCCGACCAAAGGCGTAGTGCAAAGGCGGTTAACTTCGGAATAATTTACGGCATAAGCGAATACGGGCTTGCCAAAAATCTAAGAGTTTATCCCAAGGTTGCCGCAAGCTATATTAAAACATATTTCGAAATGTATCCCAGCGTTAAAGAATATATGAACGCAAATGTAGAATTTGCCAAGGAAAAAGGCTATATTTGTACGGCATTCGGTAGGCGCCGTACCATTCCGGAAATTCATTCTCCAAATTACAATGTTCGTATGTTCGGCGAAAGAGCGGCAATGAATATGCCTTTGCAAGGAACCGCCGCCGATATAATTAAAATAGCCATGAATAATGTTTTTGAACGGTTAAAAAGGGAGGCGCCCGAGGCTATTTTGATTTTGCAAGTACATGATGAACTTATTGTGGATTGCCCCGAAGCGCAGGCAGAAAAGGTAAAAAACATTTTGCGTGACGAAATGCAAAATGCGGTTAAACTTTCCGTTCCGCTTACTGTAAACGTTGCGTGCGCTAAAAACTGGTACGAAGCAAAATAATTGTTTATGGATAAAAATAATTTAAAAGTAGCCGTTACCGGCGGCATAGGTAGCGGCAAAAGCACGGCTATAAAAATAATTTCTCAACTTGGGTTTAAAACGGTTAGTTTGGATCAAGTGTATAAAGACTTGCTGCAAAACCAAACTTTCGTTGAAAATATTTGCGCTGTTACAAACACTGATCCCATAATAATAGACGGCAAAAAAAGCATTGACCGAAAAACTATAGCCGATAAAGTTTTTGCCGATAAAACTGCGCTCGATGCGCTTAACGCTTATACCCACGGCGAAATATTAAAACAAGCCTTTAAGCAAGGCGGAAAAGGCGTTGTTTTTTACGAGGTTCCGCTTTTGTTTGAAAACGGCTATCAAAAGTTTTTCGATAAAGTCATTGTTATAAAACGCGACCTTAGCGAGCGCATAAAAAGCGTTTGCTTGCGTGACGGGCTTAACGATAACGACGTGTTAAAGCGGATGCAAAACCAATACGATTACGAAAAAAACGATTTATCGGTACATATAATTATTTTAAACGACGGAGATCTCGCGTCGCTTAAAAATAATATTGTAAAGGCGATAGATCAATTTGAAATTTAAAATTTTTTTAAAAAAGAATGCAATGTTTTTTATTGCTATTTTTATGATTATATTTGTTTTTGCGTGTGTTTTTGTTGCGCGCGCACTGCAAAATAATGTAAAATTAAAACAGCAATATTTGCAATGCGTTATTTACTCGTGCGAAAAATACGGTGTGCGCCCCGAGCTTGTTTTAGGCATGATAAAAGCCGAAAGCAATTTTAAAAGCGATGCCGTATCTAAAAAAGGTGCCGTTGGGCTTATGCAACTTATGCCTACCACCGCGGAATATATTGCAAAAAAAATTAATTACAATAAAAAAATACGTTTAACCGATGCCGAATGCAATATAACGTTGGGTACGGCGTATTTTGCATATTTAAAAGGGCTGTTTGATTACGATAAAGAAGCACTTTGCGCATATAATGCCGGTGAAGGAATTGTGCGCAAATGGTTAGCAAGCGAAATGTATTCTAAGGATGGGTTAACGCTTGATATCGTGCCATATAAACAAACAGCCGATTACCTAAGTAAAATAAGCAAGTACGAGATTGAGTTTAAAAGGGTGCTTGAAGAAAAAGGTTATTATGAAAAAAAAGGTCAAAAACGACAATTTATTTATATATTCAACCGAAAAACCTTGGCAGTTTATAGTTGTTGCTATAATGTATATGATAGGTGCCGCAAGTTTTCCTACCGATATATTTTGTTTTATTTTCGGGCAAAGCAAGGCCGGCGAATTGTTTTCGGCTTTTTTGGCAAAGGCGCTTTGTTGCATTGTGCCCATATGGCTTATGTTTGAACTTAAAGTGGAAAATTTGTTTAAAAGTGGTGGCGGCGGAATAAAAAGTTTTGTTTATATTTTACCTTTTTTTGCGGTGGCGTTAAACAATATCCCCTTTTTGCCTGTAATCGGCGGAGATGTCGTTATACAGCCCGATGTAAACGCAATTGTGCTTATAGGTTACGCTTTTGCATGTTTTGCCGGAGTCTTTTTAGAAGAAAGCATATTTCGAGGACTGCTTTTGCCAACGCTTTATCGTAAGTATTATTCAAAAAAACACGGCGCGTTTTTAGCCGCGTTAATATCGTCGCTGTTGTTCGGCGTAACCCATCTTGTAAATTTGCTTGCGGGTGCGTCAATCGGTTCGGTTATTATGCAAATAGGATATTCTTTTTTAATAGGCGGAATGTGTGCCTGCGCAATGCTTTTAAGCGGCAATATTTGGTATGCCGTCGCACTGCATTTTATATTTAATTTGGGCGGATTGATTTTTACCTATGATATAATAAACGGGAATATTTGGAACGTAACAACAATTTCGGTTACCGCAGTGCTCGGTTGTGTAGTGTTTGTGTACGCGTTGTGGGCAATAAGCAAATTGCCAAATAAGCTAAAAACAAAAATAAATTTTAGTTCGGCAATAAAAAGCGACGATGCCATAGATGTTGTTAGTGATAGTTTTTAATAGTTTTAACGTTTAATGCGATTACTTTTTAAAAGAGGTTTTTTTAAACATATGAAAAAATTTTTGTTTGGTTTATTGTGTGTTTTTACATGCGTAACTTTTTTGGGGTGTTATATACCTAAAAACGATGAAAATCCAACCGATAATTCGCAAGATTCGGTTTTTTCGCGCGACGATACTTCATACGTTTCGTCGGTTAATTTTACAATTGCCGATAGCAAGCAAATGCAATCGTACGAAAACGAGCCGCTCTCGGATATAATAGAACGCGTAAGCGAAAGCGTTGTTACGGTAGAGGCTGAAAGTTCAAGCGGTAAAACTTATGGTTCCGGCGTTGTTATTGCCACGTCGGACGATAATTCAACAAGCTATATTGCAATAAGTCATCACATAATAGTGGGGGCGCAAACGGTAGGAGTCAAGGCGAAAGGCGATACAAAAATAAGACTTGCTAAGCCAATAGGCACCGATCCCGAAACCGATTTGTGCGTTATAGCTGTAAGCGGCGCGCTAAAAAAAGTTGTTTTTTATCCCGAAAACACTCTTTCTGAAAAAGACGAGGAAAAGCAGGAATCAGATGTCGAAACATTGCAAACCGAAGGGGCGCAAAACAGAATAAAAGCGGGTAAAAGCGTTATAAGCGTTGCCGATCCTTTCGGAATGGGGTATATAACGGCGTCTCGCGGAATAGTCAGCATGGTCGGATATATGGCTGACGTAGGCGAGGGCAAATATACCGAATATATGCTCACAGATGCATTCGTAAACGAAAATTCTTCAGGCGGCGGATTATTTACCGAACAAGGCGGCTATTTGGCAGGAATTATAACGGACGGCATAAACAATAAATCAAAATGGAACGGCTTTGTTTTGCCCGTAGAAACCGTTCAACGCGTATGCGCGGAAATCATAGAAAACGGGTATGTTTTAGGCAGATATAAACTTGGTTTCACCGTTGAAGACAATAGGTCGGGTTGGGGTATTACCGAAAGTATAAAAGTTACCGACGTAGCCGAGGACGGCAGTTTTTATGCCGATGGTAACGGTTTAAGAAAAGGTGACCTTATACGTTCTTTTTCTTACAAAGGTACCGATTACGACATAAGCAAATCCGAACAACTTTACGGATATTTTTATGATACTTTTGTAAGCGGAAAAGAGGTTTTAAGCGTAGACGATAAGATCAAGTTTAAAATAGAGCGTAACGGAACGGAACAAGAAATTGATCTTGTAATAAAGCAATACGATTATTTCGGTTTGGATAGAAATTAAAGCAAAAAATATAAAAGAGAAAAAATATTATGGCAAGAAAGAATTGGTACCCACTCGATAATGCGGCAAAAATATATCCGCCTAATACAAATTATAAAAGTCCGTTTGTTTTTTCGTTTACGGCAAGGATAGATAGCGAGGTTCAGCCCGAAATACTTAAAAAGGCGGTAACCGAACTTTTGCAAAAAATGCCAACATTTAAAACAAAATTAAAAAGGGGTATTTTTTGGTATTATTTGGAAGAAAACAAAAAAAGCGTTCCCGTTACTGTGCAACCGCCGCATTATTTAAGGCAGATTGTTCCCGAAAACAGCAATGAGTATATGTTTGAAACTTTTTACCGAAAAAATACTATTACGGTTAACTTTCATCATTCTTTAACCGACGGAACAGGCGGATTAAACTTTTTTTTAGAGCTGCTATTTGAATATTTTATTTTACGCGGAGACGACGTTGAGTCCGAAGGCATACTCAGACCGTCTGCCGCACCGCATGTTTTTGATGAAGCAGAAGATACGTTTAGGCTGTACGATAAGAAAAAAGATAATTTTTCCATGTTTGAAAAAGACGCATATCGTTTTAGCGGAACACCGTATAATTATGACGGTTTTGGCATAATATGCGGTGTTTGTCCCATAGAACAAATAAAAAATATTGCTAAATCGTACGATACCACAATAACGGTGTATCTTGCCGCTTTGTATATGTATAGTATTTTTGAATGTAGGTTAAAGGACAAGCCCGTTAGAAATAAAGAGGTAAAAATACTAGTGCCCATAAATTTGCGCACGCGCTTTGCTTCAAAAACCATGCGTAATTTTGCTTTGTTTTCGCGCTTAAAACATAACTTTGAAAAGGAAATTACCTTTGAAGAATGTATAAATTTGTGCAAAGAACAAATGAAAGACGGTATGGATAACGAAGTTATTGAAAAAATGATTCACTCTAACGTAAAATATGAAAAAAATATTTTTATGAAGGTTGTACCGCTTTTTTTAAAGGACCTTGTTATGAAACTTACCTATTCGCGCGTTGGCGAAAATCTCCAATCGGGCGATTTAAGCAATCTTGGGTTGGTAAAAACGCCCGAATGTTTTAACGGAAGGTTAAAAGACTTAACGTTTTTAATAGGACCTACCGCAGGCGCTCTGCAAAATTTCGGGGTGTTGGGGTATAACGGCAATATGTATATTACTTCCGCACGAGGCTATGTTGAAAACGATTTAGAGCGTACGTTTTTTCAAAAACTTGCCCAAAGCGGTGCAGATATAACCGTATTTAGTAATTATTGGGAGGCTGATTTATGAAATATTGCAAAAATTGCAAAATAAACGTTGATACCAACCACGATTATTGCCCCCTATGTTTTCGAGAATTAAGCGGCAGCGGACAGGAAACTTCCGCCCCTATGTTTGCTGAAAGAAAAGCTAACGAAAGAACGATTAAAAAGAGCACGCTTGTTAGTAAATTGTTTATATATATATCTTTATGCGTAGTTGCAATTTGTTTAGTTGTTAATTTTTTAACTGATTCTTCGGTGTTATGGTCGCTTGTAGTTATTAGCGGAATAGTATATGTGTGGATTTTAGTCGCTCACACAATAATATCAAAACGTGGCATTTTTGAAAAAGTTTTAATGCAGGTGTTGGGTGTTATTTTTGTTTTAATAGTCAGCGAAAACATTTCACCCACCAAAAATTGGTTGCAATGCTATGTATATCCCTCGGTATCGTTGCTTACGGTATGCTCGCTGTTAATGATTATTTTTATTAAAAAGGATAAATCTTGGATTTTGTCCTTTGTTATAATAACTTTATTAACGGGGTTAACCTCTGTGTTTCTTTTGGGCATAGATAGTTTTAAATTAATGAATATAATAAACATTATTTTTTGCGCGCTCACCGTTTTGGGGTATTTTACTTTTGGTTATAACTTAATTAAACAAGAATTTATTAAAAAATTCCATTTGTAAGGTGAATATATATGTATTGCGTTTTTTTAAAAAAGGGCGAAGAAAAAAGAATACTTAACGGCGAACCGTGGGTTTTTGCAAACGAAGTGCAAAAAATAGAAGGTCACGGTAAGCAAGGCGATGTTTGTAAGGTTTGCGCAAACGATGGGCGTTTTGTGGCTTTGGGCTATATAAATCACCTTTCAAAAATAATAGTACGCGTGCTTAGCTATAAAGAAGAACCAATAGATTATCAATTTTTTTACAACAGGATAAAAGCTGCGTGCGATTACCGTAAAGCACTCGGATATTCGGATAATTATAGGGCGATATTCGGCGAATCGGATTTATTACCTGCGTTAATAGTCGATAAATACGGCGATTACCTTTCGTGTCAATTTTTATCACTCGGCATGGATAAGCGAAAGGATATGATTGTGGATATTTTAAAGGATATTTTCTCGCCTAAGGGTATATATGAGCGCAGTGACGTTCCTGTAAGAAAAAAAGAGGGGCTTTCTGAACAAAAAGGACTTTTATACGGCGAAGTTCCCGATAAAATTGCCATATGCGAAAACGGCGTAACTTTATTTGTTGATATAAAAGAAGGGCAAAAAACGGGATATTTCCTTGACCAAAAGGAAAATAGAGATAATCTTAAAAATTACGTAAAGGATAAACGTGTACTCGACTGTTTTTGCAATATGGGCGGTTTTTCGGTGTGTGCGGCAAAATACGGTGCTAAAGAAGTTATTGCTGCCGACGTAAGCCCGCTTGCATTATCATATGTTAATATGAGCGCTCAAGCAAACGGTTTTTCAAACATAATAAAAACGGTTGAAGCGGATGTTTTTGATTTGTTGCGTGAATACCGCAAAAAGGGCGAAAAATTTGATGTTATAGTTTTGGATCCTCCTGCGTTTACAAAAAGTAAAGATAGTGTAAAGGACGGATTAAGGGGGTACAAGGATATAAATATTCAAGCGCTAAAATTACTTAAAAATGGCGGATTTTTGGTGACTTGCAGTTGTTCGCAACACATAACCATAAATATGTTTCTTGCAATGCTTGCCGAGGCCGCAAAAGAAGCCGACGCTACGGTAAAACTCGTAGAACTTAGACAACAAGGCAAGGATCACGCCTCTATTATCGGCTTTGAAGAAAGTTTGTACCTTAAAGTTGCCGTTTTATACAAAATTTAGAACTTACATGTTAATATAACCCAGTTGATTTTTTCTTTAATTTTACATGCGTGATTAATTATGACAAAAGATAAAAGCAATAATATTTTTACCATACGAAATATTTTTACGGTTATTGCCGTGGCTGTACTTTTTATAACCGCGGTGTGTTTTTATTGCGTGCGATCATGTGGCGAAAAACGCGATAATCGTGCTATAGGTGACTTTTTTGGCAAAGAAATCATAGAAACCAACGACGACTTGCTAAAAGTTCATTTTTTAAATATAGGGCAGGGTGACTGTACTTTTATACAATTTCCCGATGGCAAAAATATGTTGATAGATGCAGGTAAACTGTCTGACGGCGAATATATCGTGGAATATATAAAAAGGCTGACCGATAGCGGAAAAATCAATGTGCTGCTGGCAACTCATCCCGATAACGATCATATTGGCGGAATGAAAGCGGTGTTCGATGCCTTTGATGTGGAATACTGTTATAGGCCTTATGTATATTATAGCGGCAACGATATTACTTTTAACGAAAACTTTAATGTAAAAAGTAGCGCAAGCCAAAGAAGCGAGTGCAACACTGCAGAGTACCGTAATTTTTTAAGTTCTCTGTATAATGAAAAATGCGCTTGGTCGTTTTTTTATAAGGATAGCGATTTTTCGCAAACAATACGTTGCGATGGTAGCGAACTTACCTATTCATTTGACTTTTTTACGCCTACAAATGCCGTTTCCAACATAGCATATAGCCAAACGAATGACTATTCGCCCATATGCGTTTTGGAATATTGCGATGTCGAAATTATGTTTACCGGCGATGCCGAAGAGGTTTCCGAGCAGGAATTTTTAAATTACTATAAAGAAGATAACCTTAAAACCGATGTGCTTAAAATAGCGCACCACGGCAGTAGTAGCTCCACATCCGATGAGTTTTTAACTGCTGTCAATCCCGAATGGGCAATAATATCATGCGGAGAAAATAATGCCTACGGACACCCGTCAAAAACCGTGCTAGAAAAACTACAAGCAAACGGTACAACATTGATGCGAACTGATTTGCAGGGCAATATTTATATTGAAATTTCCCTCTTGCGTTATTCGCATGAAAATGCGCTTGATGGTAAACCGTTTATTGTTAAAGCCGACGAACAAATTTTCTTGCCGGATATATATGAAAGTTTTTACAAATAAGATTATATTTTTTATCTAAAAAATAAGTGGTGAAGGTTTATGAATAAAGAACAGTCTATGTCGTTAAGTGGGGCTATAGGTCGATATATAACACTTAACGCACCTAAAATAGATTATTTAGACGAGGATATAAAGAAGATAGAAAAACAAATAGACGCGCAAACTTTAACCACACTTAAAGAGGCAGGGTTGTATAACGGCGATATGTCTTTGTTTTATGTCATTAACAGCTTTTGCTTGCTTACCGGTATAGATCAAAAAGCCGATAATCAATATTTAAGCGCGTTGTTTAAAAACGCAAGGTTGCTTGATGCCGACCTTTTTGAAAAAAACGAGTACATAAAAAAAATCGCCTTTTCCGATATTAAAGAGGGTAATTTGCTTTTTACACACTGCACTTACGAGCGAGGTGAAATATTTCAGTACGATATGCCCGACTTTTCGCAAAATATGGTTGTGCCTAAACTTGGTTTTTTTGCGCGCAAAGTTAGTTTTCCTACCGTTTACGAAGGAAAAATGCCTTGGATGAGCGTTTGTCCTTCCGAGATTTCAACTATTGATCCGTTTATAAATAAAGCTTTCGGAAGGGTTCTTGTTTTGGGCTTGGGGTTAGGATATTACCCGTTTAGAATATCGGCGTTAAATAATGTTAGCGAAATTACCGTGGTCGAAATAAATCCCGTAATAATAAATTTGTTTAATAAGCATATTTTTAATCAGTTTCCGCACAAAAATAAAATTAAAATAGTACAAGCCGACGCTTTGGATTATTTAAGTCAACTAAAAGGTGGAGAGTTTGATTACTGTTTTGCGGATATTTGGGAAGGCGCACTCGACGGAGCTCCTTTATATAAAAAAATCAAAGAGCACGAAAAAAGGTTAAAAATACCCTTCGATTATTGGATAAAAGAGCAAATAGAAGCCTTTATAAATTACACATAAACGCTAAAAACAGGCATTTTAAGGAGAATTTAATGGATAACACTGAAAAATATATATCACAACTGAGAGAAAAACTAACCGAATATTTTTCGCACGACGATACAGGCCATGGCATAGATCATCTCGAACGCGTCTTAAATTACGCATTACTTTTACAAAGTCGTGAAGGCGGCGATCGCGATGTTATAGCAATTTCTGCATACGTGCACGATATACATCGTATTTTAAGCGATACACAAGGTAAATACGTTTCGCCTAAAGATAGCATTTCCACTGTTAAGGAGTTTCTATCGCCGCTTAATTTACCGCAAGAAAAACTCGAACATATACTTTATGCTATTATTCATCACGAAGAATACGCTTTCGGCAAGGATAAAGTTAGCGTAACCGATAAAGAAAGTCTTATTTTGCAAGATGCAGATAATCTCGATGCGATAGGTGCAATAGGCATTGTTCGTTCGTTTAGGTACGGTGCTTCGCATAATATGAAAGATTACGATTGCTCGCAACCATTTTACCGCTCGGAATATACCGAAAGCATAGATGATAAATCTACCTTGCATCATTTATATAACAAACCTTGTAGGTTGGGCAGGTATTTAAATACGCAATCGGCAAAGCAAATAGCCAAAGAAAAAACTCGCCTTGTAAAGCAGTTTATTAATCTTTATTTAAAAGAATTTAATTGTGATTTTTAATCTAATTTTTTTTTAAAAGTCGCGCTATAGGTCGATT
>CAZPFZ010000019.1:0-12138 GCA_964585955.1 uncultured Acidiphilium sp. | reverse complement strand
AACATATGTTCTAAAAAAGATATATTGCCTTGATTTGCCCGCAATAAATGGGAGGGGAAAGTAAAATTTAAACAATTTGTAAAAAAATATTAAAAAATAGTGTCAGTTAACAGTTGAAAAAAACTCAGACAGCATTTATAATTTGTGTGCAGTAAGGCAATATAAAAGTTTTAGGCATATTTGGGGGAAAATTATGAATGATGTAACGAAAACTTTATTGTATAGCTATCCGTCTTTTGACGGGGTGTTAAAAGGAATATCCGATTTAATAAAATTCAAAGCGGTAACATCGTATAAAAATAGTAATAAAACATACGATCAAATGAATGAAATTGTTGATTTAAACGGTAAAAAAGCCAGAATAATCAAATTAAAAGAACAAATAGAAGCACTTATGGGTATGTTATCGCAAGAAGAAAGGTCGCTTATAGAATACAAGTATTTTAACCGCAAACTTACAGAAGGGTTTGATTATTCCTCTCGCGGTTATTTCAGAAAACAATTGCGACTTGAAAAAAAATTGGATAAAATTGCCGAAAAAAACAAATTAACCGAAGAATGGTTTAACAAATATTGTTGGGATATTTACTTTTTACGTGCAAAATACAATAAAATTAAAAACGTAAGCGGTTTTGCAAAAAGCAAGAACGCCGCACGCGACAGGAATCTTTAATTTTGTAAAAAATTAATAATCGTCGTCATAGTCTTTTGTTAAAGCAATATCTTTAGCTTTTGCATTAGGTCTAAAAAGCAGATAGACGACGCTCAAAGCAACTAACGAAACCGCGATTATAACTATGGTTTTTAACACGGCGTCGAGCTCGGTTGCGGCGGGCGTCGTTTGTTGTTGCGAAAAAATTGAGTTATCGGCAGATACTTCTTCCGACGAAACATTGTCAACGGGAATAGTGTGTGGCGGTATTTGGGTATTTATAAAAGCGTTTTTGCGCACATAGCCTACAAACCCGTTTGAATAAACATAGTAAAATTCAACGCCTTCGGTAACAACATAGCCGTAATATAAGGCAGTGGCATATTCCGAGAGTACTGTTTTGGGCGTTTGTCCCGCTTTATCAGAAAAAAGCACTTCGCTCGATAAAACAGTAAGTGTCACTTGCGGATAGGGCGAGTCAGGTATGTAATCAAAGGTATAATAATCTGCCGTTTTAATATAACCAATGCAAGCGGGCATATTGTTTTTTCCGTCCATATAACTCACCTTAACGCTATATTCGTTAACGGAAAGGACTTTTACAAAGTACGAGTAAGGTAAATTAAATTTTGCTATTGTACAATTAGGATCGGCAAACATCACGGTGTTATCGTTCAAAATGCGTGCATATGCATCATATTCGGCGGCAAAAGCAATTGTTGTGCGTAAAGGGCAAAAAAGCTGAAAAAGGGCAAATATATTAACTGTTAATAGCACAAAAATAAAACGTTTTATCATAGTGCGGTAATTATACCAAATAAAGGCGCGCAAAAAAAAGAATATATGGTATAAGGGAGGGAAAGTTTGTCGAATGCAGGATTTAGTTTTAGAATTATTAAATATCGAGCGCGAGCAAGCAAGGCGTAAAAGTCGGTTAAGCGACTACAATAAAGACTTAGTTCACCAAAAGCAAATGCTTTTTCATAAATGTTTAAAAAACAACAGGTGGGTGTTCGGCGGCAACCGAAGCGGAAAAACCGAGTGCGGTGCGGTTGAAACCGTTTGGCTTGCAAGGGGCATTCATCCTTACCGAAAAAATCGCAAAAACGTTTTCGGGTGGGTGGTATCTCTAACGCAGCAAGTCCAGCGCGACGTAGCTCAAAAAAAGGTTTTATCCTATTTATCTTCGGCTGATATTGTTGATGCCGTAATGGTTAGCGGAAGGCGCGATAGCTTAGATAACGGTGTTATAGACCAACTTTTTGTAAAAAACGCGCTTGGCGGAGTATCTGTTATAGGCTTTAAAAGTTGCGATCAAGGCCGTGAAAAATTTCAAGGCGCATCGCTTGATTTTGTATGGTTTGACGAAGAACCCCCCAAGGATGTTTACGACGAATGTAAAATGCGCTTGCTCGATAAATGTGGTTGTATGTTCGGCACCATGACGCCGCTTAAAGGTATGACTTTTATATACGATGAAATTTATCTTAATTCGTGCAACTCTCCCGATGTATGGTATGAGTTCATGGAGTGGGCAGATAATCCCTATCTTAACCCCGAAGAGGTCAAAAAAATGACCGAAAGTTTGCCGAAAGACGTTTTAGATTCTCGAAGGTACGGAAGGTTTAAAGCCGAAAGCGGTATGGTCTATCCCGAATTCGACGAGCAAAAACACGTGCTTGAAAACCCCTTTCCCATACCGTATGATTGGCAAGACGTTATTTCTATAGATCCTGGATTAAACAATCCGCTGTCTTGCCATTTTTACGCGGTAGATTACGACGGTAACGTTTACGTGGTTGCCGAAAGTTATCAAGCCGAAAAAACAGTCGAATATCATGCCGAACGAATAAAAGCTATTGCCGATGAGTTAGGCTGGCACAGGCGACCGGACGGCAGAATCGAAGCACTTATAGATAGTGCCGCAAACCAAACAACGCTTGCATCTTCAAAAAGCGTTACTCAACTTTTTTTCGAGCACGGCATTGCGTGCAATCCCAAGGTTAATAAAGAAAAATTTGTTGGAATAGCGCGCGTAAAAGAATATTTTGCCGCTGATAAAATAAAGATATTTCCTTGCTGCAAAAATCTTATAAGGGAATTAAAAAATTATCGTTGGGGTGTTGGCGATGTTCCTATAAAAAAGGACGACCACGCACTGGACGAACTGCGTTATTATATTATGAGCAGACCGCATAATCAAAAGCCTGAACGAATGCTTACCGAAATAGAAAAAGATAAAGCACGGTTAATCAGGCGTATGGGAAAGGGTAATCGATAGGCATTAGAGAAATGAATGTATCAAGCCTTCTTAAAAGCGTCTGTTTTTTTATAATAAAATAACGCGCAACAAGCAGGCGCTTTGCGCCAAATTTTAAGGCAAAACTTTAAGTTTTGCTTTTTAATAACTAAAAAAGGTCAAAATCAGGATTGTAAGAATGTAATGAAAAAAGAAAACACAGAACAAATTCTTAAAGCGTTGTTAAAACGGGCACTCGGTTACGATACATGTGAAACTGTGGAAGAATACGCTATGTCCGGCGAAGAATTATCTATGGTGCGCAAAAAGGTAACCAAAAAAAACGTTCCGCCCGATATAACCGCGGCAAAGCTTTTGCTTGACGGCGAAGAAAAAAACGTTTATTCCGATATGACCGACGAACAGCTTGAAAACGAAAAAGAAAGATTACTTAAATTACTCAAGGAGAAAACCAAAGGTGAAAATAGTAAAAAACGACCTAAAAATAGTTTGTGATATAAAAGGGTGCAATCGCCTTGCCGATTATAAATTATTGATGGATGTATTAAAAAGCGATGCCATAATGCTTTGTTCGCGCTGTTTGCGAGAGTTTTACGAGCTGGCAGGAGAAAATATAAAATCGGAGGACGACTTAAATGCCGAAAAGCGAAAAAACAAGCGGAAATAATTTAGAAAAAGCAAGCGGCGATAATTGCGTAATTACAAACGGGATAAATCGCAGTTTGATAAAAAAAACACAAGATAACGGTGAAAACGCATTTTTAAGCGAAAGCAAAAAAATACAGGAAAAAATGCTCGCCGACGAGGTTCTTAAAGATTTTAACCGCCGCCGAGAGGAACGTAAAACTTTAGAGAGGCAATGGCAACTTAACATAAATTATCTTATGGGGAACCAATATGCTTCCGTTTTGCCTACAGGCGAGATAGAAGAAGAGCAAAAAGATTATTTTTGGCAGGGCAGAAACGTGTACAATCACATTGCGCCTATTATCGAAACACGTCTGGCAAAGCTTTCGCGCGTAAGACCTATTATGTCGGTTAGGGCGTCCGGTGAAGAAGAAGCCGACGTAAAATCGGCAAAACTTGCCTCTGCATTGTTAAACTCAACCTTTTCGCGGTTAGAAATGAGCGATATTATATATAAAGCCACATTACTAAGCGAGACGTTCGGCACTTCTTTTTATAAAGTTATATGGGATGAAAACGGCGGCAAAAAAATAGGTGAATTAGACGGAAAACCCGTTCACGAAGGCGATGTAAAAGTTGTCGCTTTATCACCATTCGATATTTTTCCCGATAGTTTATTTCATGAAGAAATCGAAGACCAAAAAAGTATTATTCACGCGCAAGCCATGCATATAGACGACGTTAAAGCAATTTTCGGCAAAACGCTAAAAGGCGGTGACATAAACGTTTTTACATTAGATAAAGCGGATGAAGGCAGCGGATTTTTTACCAAAAGGGTAACAAGCGGTATTGCGCACGACAATGTTTTGGTAATCGAGCGGTACGAAGCTCCTTGCGAGCGTTTTCCGCAAGGCAGGGTTGTCACCGTTGCCGACGGTCAAGTGCTTGCCGTGCGCGAATTACCGTTTATTAACGGAGAAGAGGGCAAAAGGGTATTCCCTTTCATAAGGCAGGTTTCAATAAATCAAGCAGGCTGTTTTTTCGGGGTTAGCATAATAGATAGGCTTATTCCTTTGCAGCGCGCTTACAACGCGGTAAAAAATAGAAAACACGAGTATTTAAACAGAGTTTCAATGGGCGTGGTTACCGTAGAGGACGGTTCTGTCGATACCGACGCTCTTACCGAAGACGGCTTGTCGCCGGGTAAAGTGCTTGTATACAGGCAGGGCGCGGCGACTCCGCGGTTTATGGCAAATTCAAGCGTGCCGCCCGATTTTTCTTACGAAGAATCGCGTTTGGAACAAGAATTTATAAATATAAGCGGAGTGAGCGAATTTTCGCGAACATCTTCGGTTTTATCGCAAAATATGAGCGGCGTTGCATTGGAGTTGTTGGTTGAACAAGACGAAACAAGGCTTGTATCATCCGCAGAAAACATCCGCAAGTCGGTAAGGCTAATCGGTAAACAAATAATACGTTTATTTAAGCAATATGCAAAGCTTACAAGAATGATGAGGGTTGCAGGCAAGGGTAATTATGTCGAGTTGTATTATTTTAATGCCGGCGACCTTACAAGCGATGATGTTGTGTTCGATACCGAAAACGAGCTATCGTATACGCCGGCGCAAAAGAAAAACGCCATATACGAAATGTTGAAAACAGGTTTACTTTCCGATGAGAATGGCGGAATGAGCCGCGGCTTAAAGGCAAAAGTGCTCGATTTATTGGGTTTTGGAACGCTGGCAGGCGCACAAGATATAACCAATTTGCATATAGATAAAGCTCAACGCGAAAACATAAAAATGGCTGAAGAAGATTGCGCCACCGAAGATTTCGACGATCACGAACTGCACATAAACGAACATATTAGATTTTTACTTACCGAAAATTTTTCTGGTAGAGAAAAATACAAGCAAAGAATAACAAATCATTTGAATAAACACAAACAACAAAGCTATGCCGAAAAAGCGTTTAGCTTAAATCAAACAAACGGAGGATAACATATGAACAATATTCCAAATGAGCATATAACGGCGGGAGGAAAAGATGCTTTAAATAAAAAAGAACAAGGCGAACATATTAAACAGACGTCTGAAAGTTCGTCCTCTTTCGGAAAATTCGATAGTTTACAAGCACTTTTAAACGCTTACAACAACTTAGAGGCACAATTTACCAAACGCAGTCAAGAGTTAAAGTCGTTGGAAAGGGAAAACGAGTCTTTAAAAAGGGAACAAGCCGAGCTTACTCGTGCCGAATCGCAAACCGTACAAGATGAAACAGGGAGTGCGGCGGGGGAAAGGACGAATAACTGCGCCTCCCTTGGCAAAGCTCAAGAGGGTGATATTGCCGCCGAGGTTAAAGTTTTTTTGCAAAACAATCCCGAAGCGGCTGAGTATGCAGAGGAACTTGTTTCATATGCGGAATGTTTAACGCCCAATGCGGGATTTTTAGATCGGGCTTACGTTAAACTTTTAAAAAACGCGCTTAAACGCGAACGAGAAAAAATAACCGATGATTTTATTTATAGCAGTGCATGTGCTGCACCTAATGTAAAAGAAAAAATCATAAGGGATTATTTATCGAATTTATCGTCAAAAACGTGTGCAAAACTAATTTGTGCCGACGGAGAAAGCCTTATAACTCCGCCCGAAAAGCCTAAAACATTGGAAGAGGCTGGGTATATGGCTACTTCGTTTTTAAAAAGAAAATAAAAAATTCGCTTAAACAAAATTTAACTTAGCGGATAAAAATAAACAAATAAGGAGAAATTATGGTAACAATGACAAGCGCCGATAACGCGCTAAAATCACTTTATCTCGGCGTAGTAGCCGAGCAACTAAACACAAGCGTAAATCCTTTACTTGCAAAAATAAAGCAAACGTCGCAAGACGTATGGGGTAAAGAAATTCGCAGACTTGCACAATACGGCATAAACGGAGGTATCGGTGCCGGTACAGAGGATGGCAATCTTCCCGCGGCGGCAGGCAATAATTACGATCAGTTTGTATTAACGTTAAAAAACTTATACGGCACTATAGAAATTTCGGATAAAGCCATTAGGGCATCCGAAAACAATGTTGGCGCGTTCGTCAACTTGCTTAATGCCGAAATGGAAGGTTTACTAAAAGCGTCTTCTTTCAACTTTGGCAGAATGTTGTTTGGCGACGGTAACGGAACATTAGGTGCTGTAGCAGGCATAGAAAGCGGTGTTATAACGTTAGATAGCGTTAAAAACGTCGTAGAGGGTATGGTTATAGATTTTTTAACCGAGCAAGGCGCGGCAATATCTGGCGCGTCCGGCAGACGTATACTTTGTGTTGACAGAGCGAGCAAAACAATCACCGTAAGCGGAGAAACATTAACTTCTACCAAGGTTCCCGCAGGCAGTATTATAACTGTTCAAAATTCTTACGGTAAAGAAATCACGGGGCTTAAAGCTATTTTTAACAACAGCGGAAGTATTTACGGCTTAGATAGAGCTACTCATAAATGGCTTATTCCTTATATGAAAAACGATGTCGGTACCATATCCGAAACTGTTATTCAGCAAGCTATAGACGATCTTGAAGAAAATGCAGGCAGTCAGGTTAATTTTATTGTATGTTCGTCCGGTGTGAAAAGGGCATATCAAGAACATCTTGCCACCTATAAGCGCAATATAGACGTTATGCAGTTAAAAGGCGGCTATAAAGCGCTTTCATATAACGGCATTCCCGTTATTTCAGATAGATTTTGCCCCGAAGGCACTATGTATTTGCTTAATACCGACGATTTTGTTCTTCATCAATTATGCGATTGGAAGTGGTTGGAAGGCGAAGACGGTAAGGTTATAAAACAGGTGGCGGGTAAACCTGTTTACAGTGCTACTTTGGTTAAATATGCCGATCTTATTTGTACTCGTCCTTGCGGACAGGCAATGCTTTCAGGTATAACCGAAGCTTAAAAAGGTGGTAACAACTCATGTTTTGCATATTTAATGCTAAATTTGAGTTGTTAATATATGATTTGCGGATACAAAGGCGGCTTGTTTTAAACAGCCGCTTAGGCATTTGAGATTTGAACTTAGTGTCTTTACAAGGGAGTTTAACGACGATTTTGCAAATTTTGCAGCGTTAAAACTAAATGAGGGACAAATCTCTAATGCCTTAATATCCGCTTAAAAAATAAAAACGACCATAATAGGTCGGCAAGGAGGTTTTTATGACGGTAAACGAATTATTGGTTATTGCCGCAGAGCTTGTTGGCGAAAGCGATGTTGCCGTTTATCTTTCGGGCAAAGTGCCGCAGGATGCAGAATACTGTAAAAATACCGCCGCCCTTTTTAAAAGGTGTTACGATATAACTGTGGATGAACTTGCGTGTGAATTTTTTCCGCTTTTGCAAACTGAACAGGTTAGCGCATCAGATGGAAAAATTTTTTATAAAGATTTAATTTCAACTCCGCTTCGCATACGAGACGTGCATTGCGAAAATGGTGAAAAGTGCGCCTATAAGTTGAATATTGACTATTTGAGTGTTAATAAACCGTATGTTGAAATAGTTTACGAATACCGCCCTAAAAAGCAAAAGCTTACCGATACGGCATATTATACCGACGGCATTTTGGGCGAGTACGGATTATCTTACGGTATTGCTGCCGAGTTTTGTTTGGAACGCGGCAGAATAACAGATGCCGATATTTGGCAAAATAAATATGCCGCAGCGGTAAGGGGCAGGCTGCGTGAAAGAAAAAATCTAAAAATACCTGCAAGGAATTGGTTTTAAAATGTATTATGTAAAAGAGGGGAACACACAAGGCGTAAAAAAAGGCTCTGTTACGGTAACAAATTTTTCGCTTGGCGTTAACGTGGCAGATGACGAAAATATATTAAAACTTCCCGAATGCGTTTTTTCCTATAATTTTGCTTACGATAGCGGTGTTTTAACCGATGGTTACGGTATAAAGCAAGCAAGTTTTGGCTTAACAAAAAACTGTCCTGTTTTTTCGGTCGAGGGGGTTATTCCTTTAAAAATTTATTATTATAAAAAATACGATACTTCTGCTTTAACGTTTAAAAACTATATTATGGTTTATGCCGATGATAAAAAGGTATATATAGCCGATGCTGAAAGCGATAAATTTTTTACCTCGGTAGCTCAGCTTACCTTTACGGCTCCGCCCGTTGCCGTAACATATAATTACAATGGTAACGATGTTATAATTTTTTCATGTGGTAGCGTTATGAAGGTATACGACGGAACAACCGTACATTCAATCAGCGATGTTCCCGCTGTAAATTCCATGTGTATTCACGGTGAAAGACTGTTCGCAACCGAAAGCGAAAATACTTGTTCGTTATGGTTTTCCGATGATTTTGACCCGCTTAATTGGCGCGTTTCGTTGGAAGAAGCAGGTTTTATAGATTTAAGGGATGGTTGTGGCAGTTTGCTTAAAGTGCTGTCTTTTGGCGGTTATGTTTATGTTTTTGCTAATTACGGAATAACAAGAATATCCGCCTACGGCGATCAACGCGACTTTTCGGCAGAAAAAGTTGCTGTGTCTTCGGGGAAAATTTATCGTGACAGTATAGTTGTGTGCGGCGATCGCGTGGTGTATCTTGCCGAGGACGGATTTTATTCTTTTAACGGCAGTTCGTGCAGTAAAATAGCGCGAAAAGTAGATAATTATATTAATGCAACCCCCAACCCAAATGCAAAAGGCTGTTATTGTAACGGCATATATTATTGTACTGTAAAAATAAAAATAGAAAATGCCGAACAAGATGTTTTATTTTGCTATAAAATAGTAGATTCAAGCTTTTGGTTTATGAAAAATTTAAACATAAGCGATTTTACCGTAATGAACGGAGAAAATAAATTTTGTCTTTTGTTTTTAAGTAAAAATCAAAAGTATATAGGTGAGCAATCGAAAAAGGCGCAGTTGTTTTCTGTGCCTTTAACAAAGTGCTGGCAAAGCGGAAAAAGCGATTTAGGGCTAAACAAGGAAAAAACAGTAACTAATATTTCGCTTTTTACGGCAACAAATGTCCGTATTACGGTAAAAAGCGAATATGGCGCAAGAACGCTTAATTTTTGTGCGGGAAAATCTCGCCAAAGCGTTGCCGTAGGGTTAAAGGGGAATATATTCAGCTTTAAAGTGCAATGCAATTATCTTTTAAGTAAAATATCTCATTTAAAAATAGAATACGAATATGGGGTAAATAACTAATGTATACAAAAAAAATAAGCGGTGAAAAAAACGAACAGCGGATTGAACGTCTTGAAAAAATTTTGCAAGAGCGAACAGTTAATACATTTTATCATCAGCAAAGCGGATGGGGTGAAAAGCAAAATCATACGTTCAAATATAAATTACGCGTTTTTTCGCAGTGCTATTTAAAGGTCAAACTTTCAATTTCAACTAAGTCAGAGTCCTATAAAGCTAAAGTTATCGTAAACGGCGGCAATGCACTTATACGATTTTATTCTTTAAATACCGATGCAGAATTTATTGCCCCCTTTAAAGAGGGTGTAAACGAAATTGAAGTTTTACTTTCTTCCGACAATGCCTTTAAGACCGAAAACTGTTCGATAGAAGTTACAGGTAACGTCGATTATATCGATTGCAACAGTATTTTATCGGTAATAAACAATGCCTCGTCAAGCGTAATAATGTTTTTATACGATGAGCAATTAATAATAAAAAATTACGAAAATCGCACCTTTTTAAACGTTATAAAAATAGACGGAGTAAAAAGTGCGGGCATATGCAAAACATCAAGGGGATATATGCTTGTGTATGCTCAAACAGACGGTGTTTTAAAAGCTGAAAATATAACCTCCGCTTTTTTAAGGGGGGATGCAGTTGTTTTAGATACGCATATAAATTCGGTATGCGTGGCAGAAGGTGGCGAACAAACGGATATTTTTGCAGTCAAGGGAAACGTAGTTTATAGGTATACGGTAGACGAATCGGGTAACGTTACCGAGCAAATTACACAACACAGGGCAAAAAAAGTCAGTTGCAATCCGCAAGTTAAAGAGTATATCATATTAACCGACCATAACGGCAACGGAAAACTTGTAAAAACAGAATAAATAAAACAAAAAAGCGTAACACAAAGTGTTCGCTAACCGTATTTTTCTCACAATTAATTTTGTCTTTAAGGGGGATAAAATGGTAAACTTTAATAAAAAAAGGATATGTAACGTATATAAAAGTAACGGTAAAGTTGCCGTAGACGTGCAGCTTTCCGACGGTAGAATAACTACAAAAACAGTAGACGGTGCAAAAGTTTCGGTCGGCAGTATTCTTGCCGCCGCCGACGACTGGGCCGTGCTGTTTGACGGAATGATTATAAAAAGAATAAAAGGAAATTTGATAATCGAAAAGGGAGAATGACATGAAAGTAAAAATGCCTGAACATAGTCAGGTTGCGCTATATTTCGATTCGGGTGCAAAAAAGAAAAAGAACGCCAACGCCGATACCGAAAAGAAAAACCAATATAAAACCGAGGAAAAAGCATATGTTGCCAATTCGAGAATAGGTATGCCGTCTGTTGATGATTTATCCGACTATTTGCAAGAAGATAACTCAAAAAAGGATGACGAAACGATGGCGGGTGAAGTATTAGGCGGAGAAAAAACGGACGCAATCGTTAGCGAAGACGGCGAATATGAGCTAAGCTCCGATTACACGCAAGAAAAACTTGACGAAATGCTTGCTGCACTAAAAAAGGATAAAGATGAGTATATAGACGACCTATTGAAAAAAGAGTTTAACGTGGATTTTTTAAAAAACGATGATAGAACGGATGCCCAGTTGGAAGAAATAGCAAAAGCAGAATATAACGCCAAAGCTCAAACGGAAAAGGAACAATTAACGGGCGAAGCAAGCGCTAAGGTAAAAGAGCTTGAAAACACTATAAAGCAGCAAGAGGAAAATAAGGAGAGACAACTACAAGAAATATCTCAAAATTACGATCAAGCTAAATCCGATGCCGAAAGGCAAGCTTTAAAACGCGGAATAGGCAGAAGCTCGGTTATATTAAATTTGTTAAAGCAATACGATGAGCAAAAAATTGGCGCGCTTGACCAAACGAATAACGAGTATTTAAAAAAAGCCGAGCAGTTAAACAGCCAAATAGCTCAGTTAGATGCCGAGCTTAAAGGCAATTTGCAAAAGTACGATATGTATGCGGCGTACCAAACCAACGAAAGATTAAACGAGTTAAAAAAAGAGCGCGATGAAAATAACGAAGCAATTTTAAAGTACAATAACCAACTCAAAGAAAAATTGGCAAAGTTTAAAAGCGAACTCGATAATTCCACTTACGGCAAAAAGATTTTGTCTGAAATTCGCAATAAAAAAACCGCAAACGAAGCAAAAACAAACGAGCTTGTTTTTAACTATTTGCAAAAAATGCCATATAAAAAGGCTAAAGAATTGTTAGATTCCGGGCTTTACGACGGCTACCTTTACGAAGCCGATAAGCGTATATTAAAAAATATTTTGCTAAATAAAATTAAAATCGAACAAGCCGAAAAAACAGAAAAATAAGTATAAACTATGTGATGATGATTTGCTCAAAAAATCGCAAATCAAGTTTGCTAACGCAA
>CAZPFZ010000018.1:0-13054 GCA_964585955.1 uncultured Acidiphilium sp. | reverse complement strand
CTCTATTTAAGTTTTAACGAGTTCAAATTTCTAACGCCTAACTATGTAAATTATTTTGCCAAACGGCAAAAGATTGCTTTATTAGTTTTTAAATAAGTAAAAAATGTTCCCCTTATTTTTACACGGAGGGAAACTTGTCCGAGGGTGGGAACGTGTGCGTTGCAAACACCTTTTTACGTTCTGTAAGGCAGTTGCCTCTTTTGCAAGCGTACATAGTATATCATATTTGTTTGTTTTTTTCAACTTTTTAAGCGTTGTTTTGTAATTTTTATCTAATTTGTAAAACAGGGCGTTTTTTTATAAATTAAATTTAAGCAAAAAACAATGTTTTTAGTTATTGCACATAAACGTGGCTTTATGTCTAATTTTTTTAAAAGTCGGGCTATAGGTCGATTATTGCATGGTTTTATTTACTAAAACATGCTTTTCTCTTTTTTATAAAGACTATTTTTTTACATTAAATACCGCTCTATACGTAATAAAAATTATTAATGCTTGACAATTGTTTATAAATATAGTAAAATTTAAAAACAAAAGGTAGGCAAAAGTTGTTTTACTTTAAATACAAAATGCAATGACTTAAAAAAGTCGCATTAACGATAAATAAAAGCGTTAATGTAAAATAAAAAATAAAACAGGTAGGTTTTTTATGAAAAGAATTTGGGCTGTATTATTGGCTTTATTGCTAACAATAGGGTGTGTGGGAACGGTTGTTTCTTGCAAAAAGCAAACGGATGATCAATCGTCGTTGCCGAGTTCGAGTTTGCCCGACAGTGAATATTCTTCAGTTATTGATGATTTACCCGAAAAGGTAGAACGTCTTACTATACAAGCGCAGCTTGCTGAAAATCTAAACGGTATTTCGCTTGCCGATGCAGTGCTTGCCGCAGATGATTTTGGTAATAAGCCGTTGTTTTTATTCCAACGCATTGCGCAAGGAATAACGGTTGGTGATTTGTTAAAAGAAGCTACCGATGGGCTTTTAAGTTTTGATTATTACGATGACGGATATTGGTATCTTACTTCCGGTGTGAAATTTACCGTTGCGTTAAATGCAATATTCAGCTATGAAATTTTATCCGATAAACCTTTGAATTTAACGATAAGCCAACTTGAAAGATGGGGCGATAGGTCGATTATCGAATGTTTCGGAGATATGTTTGCTATAAAAATAGAAAATGTAATTTCAAAAGTTTTAGGTGTTTCTGCCGATTATATAGAGCCGTTGCTTACAATGACCGTGCGTGATTTATACAATATAACTTGCGGTGATTATACCTTTATTATAAACGCGTGTATGAATTATCCTGTAGCCGCCGTTGCCGAAATAGTAGGCGATGCAATAATGGCTTCTGCCCCCGAAGGCGAGCAGGATGATTATAATGTAAAAGCCGCGCTTGTATCTAAATACATAACCGATAATGTTGGCGGTACTTTAAGCGCAATTGAGTGCGCCGAAGGCTACACGGTAGTTGAATTTTTTACGGGACTCGGTCAAAACCTTGTTGTGGTATATCCCGCAGCCGCCAACATAATAAACGAATGCGTTAAACAAATCAACGAACTTTATAAAGATGTCTTAATGAAAGATTTGTTTGCCGCAATATCGACGTTAGACGGTTATAAAGCAGCCGAGGCGGTAATCGCTGTTTTAAAATTATGCATTCCGCAAACAGAACAAACAGCAATTCAATCTTTTACCGATATTTTAAGCAAAGCTTTTTCAATAGACGAAAATGGTGCATTTGTTGTTAATGCCGAAAAAACGGTGGCTGAATTTATTAACGAAATAGCCGCGGTTTTGCAAGAAAATTATCCCGATTACACCACGGCGATAGTTTATGCTTTAACGAAAATTGCTGAATTGTACGATGAAAGCAAACTTATTAATTTTGTTCAAACAACCCAGAATATAGATAAAACGCAATTTAAAAACACGGCAATAAACATTGCTCAAAATGCGGGTGCTGCGCAAGATGTAACAGACAAAATCGCTTTGTTTATAGACGAAACTTTTGGTCAAACTTTGGGCGAGATGAACCCCGAAGTTTTAGATATGACGTTTGCCGAAATCGACACGCAGTATTTTAACGGAGATATTTTTACAAATGCAAACCTTGCCGATATTGCAAGTTTAAAAAATTATTCGTTAAAACAGTTTGCATCCTTGGTAACCGATGCTCGCGATCAGGCACTTATGACAGAGCTTGGCAATGTTTCCCTGTTTAAGTTTATAAAGGCAGTTTATTCTTATATAGGTTCGTTCGGTCAAACCGTTAATCCCTAATAAAGGTTGTAAGCAAAAAAAGTAAAAAAGGAAGATTGATATGTCTGTTACGGCAAAAAGAATAATAAAAATAGTGGCACTTATTTGTGCGTTTATAATAGTTTTGGCTGCGTGTTATTGTGGCTATGTGTTTTTTTCGTATTCGCGTATACAAGACGGCGTATCTGCCGAGGTTATTAATAAAGCCGAAAAAGACAGCGTCCGCGAATATCAAGAATATATTATTGTTACTCAAAACTTAGGCTTTGGTGCATACACGCAGGATTTTACTTTTTTTATGGACGGCGGCACTCAATCCCGTGCGGCTTCTGCCGAAAGTGTTAAAACATGCATAAACAGCGGAAGCGAAAAAGTTAAAGAGTTTAACCCCACTTTTGTATTCTTTCAAGAGGTAGATATAGACTCGGATAGAAGCTTTCATATAGATCAACGCAAAATAATAAACGAACATTTTTCTAATTATTCAACGGCGTTTTCTATAAATTACCATTCGGCATATTTGTTTTATCCCTTCTATCAGCCGCATGGTGCATCAAATAGCGGCTTGTTAACATATAGTTCGATCAATATAAATAACTCGATAAGGCGCAGCTTGCCTATATCAACGGGTTTTTCTAAGTTTTTGGACCTTGATAGATGTTATACCGTTACGCGTGTTTCGGCAGGCAACGGCAAAGAACTTGTTTTGTTTAACGTGCATTTATCCGCATACGGCGGTAGTGAGCAAATACGTTCGGCTCAAATGAATATGTTACTTAGCGAAATGGCTTACGAATACGAAAGGGGCAATTATTGTGTTTGCGGCGGTGATTTTAATCACGATTTTACAGGCACATCAACGCAAGATTTAAACGGCGATGCGCAGGTAGATTTTGGTTGGGCGCAACCGTTTCCCGCCGAAATGTTAGATGAATATAAGGTTATAAGACGTGCCGATTCTTATTATAACGGCAGCCTTGTTCCCACTTGCCGTAACTGTGACGTACCCTATAAAGAAGGTAATTTTACAATAATAGTAGACGGTTTTTTGGTAACCGACAACATAAAAGTAATTAAGGTTGAAAATATAGATTGTCAGTTTACTTATTCCGATCATAATCCTGTTGTTATGCACTTCTCATTACAGTCATAAATAATTAAAAAGTTAGCCTATAACACCGTTATTAGTGGTTTTTTAGCTAAAAAAGCTCCCTATCTTGCTTTGCCTTTAATTAAGTAAGATAGGGGGCTTTTAAATTATAAAAAATGCTGTTTTTAAAATTAAGTAAATGCGAAATTTAATATATTTAAAAAAGAAGGGTTAATATCCGTACTTTTTGCGGTAGAGAGCAAGGAATACAATGCTTAAAATCATTGCTAAAAATTCCGCGGCTATAATCGAAGTCCAAATTCCGGTAACGCCGAACAGGTATGAAAGAAGGTACACCATACTTATTTGGCAAACGAGCGTTCTAAACGCCGAAACAATTGCCGAAATAAGTCCGTTTCCAAGCGCTGTAAAGAAGGATGATGTATATATATTTATGCCCATAAATATAAAACCTATGGAGAATATTCGCATTGCCGAAACGGTTAAATTAAGCAAATCTATATCGGCGCTTACAAAAATCATACTTAGCGGTCTTGCTAAAATAATTGAAAGCCCTGCCATTATAAGTCCTAAAGATACGTTTATAACAAGGCTTTTTTTCAAAACATTTTTCAGTTCGGGGGCGTTTTTCGCACCGTAATGGTAGCCAACCACGGGCGACATTGCAATAGAATATCCTATAAACACAGCCGAAAAAATGAATGATGCATACATAATAACACCGTAAGCCGAAACGCCGTCTTCGCCAGCACATTCCAAAAGGCGTGCATTATATATCATACTTACAAGAGAGGCGGAAATATTGCTTAAAAACTCGCTTGAACCGTTTGTTATTGTTTTTAAAATAACACCAAACTCGAATATGGGCTTTGTAAAGCATAGCAAACTGTTGTTTTTTCGTAAAAAGTAAACAATGGGAATAACAGAACCTACAACTTGGCTTATAACGGTAGCAATTGCCGCGCCGGCAACGCCCCAATTAAAAACTGCAACAAAAAGCGCATCCAAAACCATATTTGTTACGCCTGCGGCAACAGTTACTATAAAACCAAGCATGGGCTTTTCGGCAACTATAAAAAAGCTTTGAAATAGGTTTTGCGTCATAAAGGAGATTGCGCCAAGTATTATTATTCTGCCGTATACGGTGCAATATGGCAACATGCTTTCGGTTGCTTTTAGCAAAACAGAAACGGGTTCTATAAAGAAAAACAATATTATAGATAAAACAAGGCCGAGCGCGGCGTTTACTATTACAACGCCGGTAAAAATACCTTTTGCACGTTCGGGGTTACCTTCACCAAGCGTTTGCGAAACAATTGCCGAACCGCCCGCACCGAACATAAATCCCACCGCCCCTAATGCCATAGCTACGGGAATTATGTAATTTATTGCGGCAAATGCGCTTGTGCCGGCAAAGTTCGATATAAACAAGCCGTCAACTATGCCGTAAAGAGAGGTAAACACCATCATTAAAATGGGCGGATATGCCGCCTTTAATATTTTTTTATAGGTAAAATGATCGGATAAATGCACTTGAGCCATAAAAAATAAAAAATCCTTTTTCAATTCAAATAACAGCTATAACGCCGAGCTAATTTTTTAAACAAGAGCGTTAAGCTACACCACATTGTACTATTTTAACAAAAAGAATAACTAAAATCAATTGTTTGCAAAGCATATTGTATAAGAAACTATTTTTTATTAAAATAGTTTTTTCTGTAACACAAATTTCGAGCAAGGTTGGTATAAACTTATTATCATAAAGTTTTGTTAAAAACAACTAATGATATTGTTATATAAAAATAGGGCTGTTACAAGTTTTTTACTTGCAACAACCCTTTTGTAACATTATTTAAAGTTAGCTTTATAGTTTTATAAGATAAATCGCTAAACGGTAAATAGCATAATAAGTTGCTGTATAAGTTGATTTTCGAATGTTTTGCGTGAAAACATTGTGTGGCAAAACGTTCTAATCAGTCGGCACGCAATGCTTTTACGGGGTCCTTTTTAGAGGCAATCATCGCGGGAATCATACCCGAAATCAGCGTAACTGCTATGCTTACTATAATAAGTAAGAACGCGTGTAGGGGTGAAAGCGCCGCAAGCGAACTTATTCCCGTGTAGGCGAGCAAGCCTGCGTTTAACGGTATTTGAATAATAAGTGCAAGCAAAATACCGAGTATGCCCGAAGCCATACCTATTATTATTGTTTCGGCGTTAAATACGCCCATAACGTCTATTTTTCGCGCTCCTATCGAACGTAATATTCCTATTTCGCGCGTGCGTTCTATAACCGAAACATAGGTTATAATGGCAATCATAATTGCCGCAACCACTAAAGAAATTGCTGTAAGCGCAAGTAAAATGCATGTTATTGTATCAATAAAAGTTTTTAAAACATCTATAACGGAGCTCACCGCGTCGGTAACGTAAATGCGTTCTTCCTCTTCAACGTCCGCTTTTTCGTTATATGCCGCAAGATATTTTTTAAGGCTAACTTTATTTTCAAAGTCAGAAGCGTAAAATTCTATTTTGACGGGAGTTTCGGCATAGCCGAGTTTTGTAAGTTTTGTTTTTGCCGCGGCTTTGTTTATTTTTGAAATATCCTCGCCTTTATCGTTGATTGTTCCGTCCGAAAGGGTTATGTCGCGGCATAAAGCCGTGTCGGAAGTAAGCGAGTTATATTCTTTTAATTGTGCTTTAACAACTTGAGAATTTGCAGCTTGTTCAAGAATGTATTCTGTCAGTTCTGCCGTATAGCCTATAGGATATGCGCTCATACAGCCTGTCGTTGTATCGTCATTTAAACGTAAAATCCCAACTATTTTAAGGTCAAGTGTTTGGCTTTTTTTGCCGCAATAACAGTCGGGTAAAGATAGTCCCGTTTGCTTTAATTCGCTTAAAAGTCTATCTATAATAGCTTCAAAGCCCATGTTTGTATATTTTGCCTTCATTTGCTGTTCAAGGCTTTGTTCATTGCGTTTGTAATAGTCGTTTTCTTGGTCGTAGGTGTATAAACCGTCGTTTAAAGCCAAAGTAAAGGAACCGTAAAGGCTTTCTTTGCGTGTGCCGTCGGCGTTTTTCTCACCTAAAAATTTATCGTAGTCGTAGCTGTTTACTGTAAAATCGCCGTTTTCGTCCTTTTGTGTTGCGTTAATATCCATTAAAAAGGCAACAAGCATAACATCCGAAATTCTATTATTTTTATCAAGAACCAAAACTAATTCGTCCTTTTCTTCGGGGTATTTGCCCGCAACTAAATCGTATTGACTCAAAACAAAATCTTTATTGCCTACAAGTTGCTTAAAATAACTTCCTACCGATACTTTTGCATAATCCACAAGCATACTTGTGGGCAAAAAATCGTAGGTAGAAGAATCAAAGGCAACCGTCTTTTTATAAACATTCATGGGTGTGCCGTAATTGTACACAACGTCACGCAGGTACTCTTGCGGCGCGTTTTTCACGTAGGTTACATAATCTTTGGTAATAGTGTTTTTAACGGTTGTTTCTTTTAGCTTGGTTATTAAATGGCTAACGTATATTTTGTCTTTCATGGACGGATCCGAAAGGTAGTTGGAACTGTCCGTTATTATCGAAATATACTCTGCTGCATCAGTCGTGGTTGAGGTCGAAACATACATCGGGTACGCCGAAAGGGTATCGTACTGAACCTTGTTTAAAAATACGTTAAGTCCGTTAAAAAGGGCAAGAACCAATGCCAAACCTATTATGCCTATAGAGCAGGCAAGAGAGGTTAAAACAGTGCGCGCTTTTTTGGTTAACAAATTTTTAAAGCTTAAAGTTAATGCAGTTTTAAAACTCATCGAACTTTTTTTATCTTGCTCTGCGTTTGTCTGCTTGCTTTGTTTGCGTGCTTCGCCGCTTTTATTTATTTTGGCTTTTTGCTCGGTTAAAGCGTTTTCTTTTTTAGTTTGAGCTATGTAAGGATTACTGTCGGATATAACCTTACTGTCAAAAAGCCGAATTATTCTTGTGGAGTATGTGTTGGCGAGCGCATCGTTGTGCGTTACCATAATAACAAGACGGTCTGAAGATATTTTCTTTAGAATGTCCATAATTTGCACGCTTGTTTTACTGTCAAGCGCGCCTGTAGGCTCGTCGGCAAGAATAATTTCGGGATTGTTCACTATGGCGCGTGCAATTGCAACACGCTGCATTTCTCCGCCCGAAAGCTCCGATGGCTTTTTATGCAAATGGTTTTCAAGCCCCACCTTTTCAAGCGCAAGCATTGCTCTGTGCTTTTTTTGCTTTTTATTCACACCCGAAAGCGACAGTGCCAACTCAACGTTTTCTAAAACAGTTTGGTGCGATATTAAATTGTAATTTTGAAACACAAAGCCTATTTTTTTATTGCGGTAATTATCGTAATCGCTGTCAGAAAAAGCAGATGTCGGCTTGCCGTCAACATAAAGTTCGCCGCTTGTGTATCGGTCAAGTCCGCCAATAATATTAAGCATTGTGGTTTTTCCGCAACCGGAAGGACCTAAAATACTTACAAATTCGTTTTTTCTAAATGCAATGCTTACGTCGCTTAACGCCTTTACGCGTGCAGATGCATTTGTGTTGTAAATTTTTGTTATGTTTTTTAATTCAAGCATTATTTTTTTTCGTTGGCTGTTTTAATGCGCCAACGCCTTATTTATTGTCGTTTTATTATTTTGTGGTGTAAGTGTTATTTAAGTTTTGCATAAACCTTTTTTTCAAGTTTTAAAACAAGCTCTAAATACAGTGCGCCTAATTGGTCGCATAGCGGTTGCTCGGTTAGGTTTCGGCTGTGCAAAACGTCACTTTCATTTAAAACTATATCGGCATATTGCAAGTATAGGTTAGAGCGTTCGTTGTATATTTTTTGCAACTTTTCTTCAAGGGGCTGTTCGCCTCCTAAAAGCGGGCGCTCGTCGCAACTTGAGCTTAAGCGACTTGCAAGCGTTTGCACATCGCACGAAAGATAAATTACCAACCCCGTTTTTTTAAGGGCTTTCATAGCGGTTTTGCTTAAAACCGTGCCACCGCCCGTCGCTATAATACTATTGTCTGTTAAGGCGGATTTTACTGCTTGGTGTTCTTCTAATTGCCTAAAAAGAGCTTCTCCTCCGCTTGCAAAAATAAGCGGAACATTGCCGCCAAAGTTTTTGCAAATCTCGGCGTCTAAGTCGATTAACTGCATTTTAAGTAGGTCCGCACAGTATGCGGCAAAGGTGCTTTTTCCGCTGCCGCTCATGCCTATAAATACAATGTTCATAGCAATAAACTCTCTACTGCAAGAATGTATCCGTTTTCTTTAAAGCCGCAAATCATACCTTTGCAAACGGGTGCGATAACGCTTTCGTGCCTAAAATTTTCGCGCGCAAAAACGTTGGATAAATGAACTTCCACTGTTGGTTTTTTGCTTGCAACTATTGCGTCGCGTAGGGCAATGCTGTAATGCGAGTAAGCTCCTGCGTTTAAAATTATAGCATCGGCATCCGTTTGCTGTATTTTTTCGCACAGCTCACCCTCTATATTGCTTTGGTAAAAATCAAACAGTATATTTTTATCTTTAAAGTGTTCGCGTATTTTTGCGTTTATCTTGTCAAGAGTATCGTTACCGTAAATTTCGGGCTCTCTGGTACCAAGCATGTTTAAGTTAACGCCGTTAATAATTGTTATTTTCATAAGATCTCCATTTAAAATAAAGGCGCAATGCCTCGCTTTTGCGTGGTTTTTTGTTTAATAGGTAGCAGTCGGTTAAATAAGCTTGCAAAAAAAGCATTTCTTCACCGTCTTCACATGGTATGCCGTATTTTTCGGCGGCTTTTAAAAATACCGTTTTTTTGCCGTAATTAATTTCCGCCGCGTATTTGCATTGTGCAAAGTTTTTTTCTTCGGTGGGCAAGTCATCTTTTGCGGCAGTGGCATTTATTATAACGTCACATTGCTCTCCGTTGTGTTTTTTTATAAAAAGTTTTTGTTGTGCCGATTGCACGTTTTTTAAAAAATCATCAAGTCTTTTTGCAGATCTGTTTTGCATATATACTTTTGCACCGCTCGCCGCAAAAGCGTAAGCAATACTTCTACCCGCCCCACCTGCACCAATAACCAAAACGTTGGTGTTTATTATTTTAATGCTTTTTCGCGTTACCGACATTAAAAGTGCTTGTCCGTCGTAAGATAAAGCTTTTTCGTTAATAATTAAATTTGCCGAGCGCGTAATATTAACGTCTTCGCCGCAGTTTCTTATATAATTTAAAACGCTTTCTTTATAGGGAATGGTTACGTTAATCGACCTATAGGGGCATTTTTTAAAAAAAGTGGCAAGGGCGTTTGGTTGTAGGGGTAAATGTTCGTAATAAAAATTTACCGCTTTTAAGTTTGTTAATATAAATTTATGAATTTTATTTGAAATAGAGTAGGATATATTTTCGCCAATCAAGCACATCGGTGTTTTGTAAAAATTTTTAAAAAAGTCGGGGAATGATACATCCGCACTGTGTTCGTTTTTAATTATACCGCCTTTTCCTACAAGCATAGCAATAAAAGCCGTCATTACCATTCGGTGATCGTCGCTGTCGTAAGAAAAACGTTTAAATGTAGTGTTACCTTCTATAATTATATCGTTGCCATTAGCGCGCGCTTTACCGCCAAAGGCGTTTACCAAATTGATAATTTCAGTAAAACGGTCACTTTCTTTTATGCGTAATTCGCTTGCATCGCAAATGGTTATTCCTTTAAAATATGCGCCTATAAGTGCAAGAATTGGCAGTTCGTCTATTAAACTCGGCAACTCTTTTTTTAATACCGTAATGTGCGATAGTTCGCTTTTTGTCGCCGTAACGGTTGCGCAATATTCACCGCACAGCGTGTGCCTTTTGCTAAGCTTAATTTGTCCGCCTACGTTTATTATTTTTTTATAAAAACCGAATCTTTGCGGTTGTATGCAAATATCGGATACCGTTACTTCACCTTTTATTATGCCTAATGCAACATAAAATGCCGCAGATGATGGATCCGACGGAACTTTTACCGAAAGACTTTGTAAATCCGAAGGATTTAGCGTTATTGTTTTTCCTATTTTGGTTATATCGCAACCCGAAAAAGCCAAAAGGTTTTCGGTGTGAGCGCGCGTTTTATTTTTTTCTATTACGCAAGTTGGGCTTTTTGACGTCAATCCCGATAGTAAAATACAACTTTTCACCTGCGCACTGTCAACGGGCATTTTATATGTGAATTTATTAAGTTTAGCCGGTAAAACCGTCAGTGGCAGGGTGCTTCCGCCTGCAATTTTTGCTCCTCTGGCTGTTAGTGGATGAATAATTCTATCCATTGGGCGTGTGCTTAAACTTTTATCGCCCGTAACCGTTGCAGTTATATTCAAGCCGGCAAGCAAGCCTATAAGTAAACGTGCCGTTGTTGCACTGTTTTTACAGTCAAAAATGCAATTATCGGGTATTTTTTTACTTGGAGTTATAATCCAAATGCCGTCATTTTTTTCTCTTGTAATTTGCGCGCCCGCAATTGCCGCGCAATCTAATGCGGCTAAAGTGTCTTGCGAGACAAGCGGGTTGTGAATTTCGCTTGTTTTTTTGCAACAAAATGCGGCAAGCAAAACTGCACGAATAGTAATAGATTTATCTGCACCGGCGCAAAAAGCAGCGTAAATATTGTTTAAGGGTGTTACTGTTAGCATTTTTATAACGCGTTATAGCGATTTTTTATATCTGTTAAATTGTCATAACCTAACCGATCGCATATTGTTTGTGACAAAGCAAGCGCTACGGTCGATTTAAGAACGGGACATAAAGCAAATACTGCGGTTATATCTGAGCGTTCTTTAGCCGAAACGCATTGTTCCCCGTTAACGTCAACCGAAATTACCCCTTTTTTGGTCGTTGGTAACGGTTTTATTTCCGCAAGTATTTTTAATTCGCCGCCGTTTGTCATGCCGCCGTCTATACCTCCGCTGTTTAACGTGGTTGTTTTATAGCCGTCGGGTGTATAAACAATTTGGTCGGCGTAGTTTGTGCCCAAGGTTAAATTATTTAAAATGCCGTTGCCGAAAAGTACGCCTTTTACTGACTGAATTTGCATAATATGTTGGGCTATAAGTGCATTAACGCGCTTTTGAGCTATGTATTCGCCAAAGCCGATTTTAATGTTTTTTACACGTATTTCAACTTTGCCGCCAAGTGTATCGCCGTTTTTTTCGGCATCGCAAACTGCGGCTTTAAAATTGGCGATATTTGTTTTGTCGGGAGTATAAAACGGTGTTTTTATTTTTGAAAGGTTTTCAAAAGAGTATTCTTTTGTGTCGGTATATGTTCCGATAGAACGCACAAAGGCTGTTATTTCTATGCCTAGTTGGTTTAAAAATGAAATTGCTATTGCGCCTGCTGCCACATCAAGGCAGGTATTTCTTGCCGAAGCGCCTTCCGATACAAACCGCGCATTGTCAAAGCGGTATTTTAAAGTGCCTGCCATGTCTGCATGTCCCGGTCTAAAGTTTGTTAAAGGCGGCATATCGTCGGTGGCGTCTAAAAAAACACCATCGGTTTGTTGCGCGGTGAATCCCGTTCTTACGGAATTTTTAATTATAAGCGCAACGTTGTTGCCTATGGTTCGGTTGTTATAAACGCCACTAAGCAAAAAAAGCTTGTCTTTTTCCCTGTGTTGGCGTTCGCTTCTGCCAAATGCGCCGTTACGTTCGCGCAAAAACATATTTATTTCTTTTTCGCTTATCGGTATACCGGCAGGTACGTCGGTTAAAATTCCCGTCATTGCCTTGCCGTGCGACTCACCGGATTTTACAAGTAACATATTTATTTTCCGTTATATATTTTTTAGTCCAAACAATAACTTAGGTAAAAAGGTTTTTAAAAGTTATTGCTTAAAGTGGTATTTTTGCTCTTTTTAATTTTTCTTTTATTTCCGGTATTTTTTTCTTTGCGGCATCGTAACCTATTTCAAACATTTTTTCAAACTTATCTTTAGAAAGCGTTGCCGAAGAAAACTCCGATAAATCAGGCGTTATTAAAACGTCCGAAAATTGCCTACCTGCTTTTGCACGATCTGTATAGGGGACGTTATTGTCTTTATATAATTCGTCCAAAACGGGTTTTATTCTGTCGTTATTGGGCACACCGGCTGAAAGATTAACCCCTATTACGAAGTTTGCACCCATTTTTTTGCATACATCCGAGGGAACGCTATTTAAAAATGCTCCGTCTACAAGGCTTTTACCATCTATTTCTATTGCTTTTAAAAGTGGCGGTATTGCAGAAGATGCGCGCATTGCTTTTGCTACATTGCCGTTAGTAATTGCAACCTCTTCGCCTTTTTTGTAATCGGTGGCTATAGCAGCAAACGGTAAAAGAAGTTCATCAAAATGTGCACCGCCCATTATTTCGTCAAGCAAGCTTTCTACTGTTTTTCCGGCAAGCTTAAGTTTTATTAAACTTTGTGGCTCAAAAAATGATAGGTCGGAAATATATTGTATCATAGAAGCCGAAGAATATCCCGCGGCATACATTCCGCCCACAACCGAACCTATGCTTGTTCCGCAAACAACGTCAAAATTAATATTTTCTTCGTCAAGTGCTTTTAAAACGCCTATATGCGCCATGCCTTTTGCTCCGCCGCTTCCTAAGGCTATTCCTTTTTTGGGCGGTGGTGAGTTT
>CAZPFZ010000017.1:0-13826 GCA_964585955.1 uncultured Acidiphilium sp. | reverse complement strand
CGCTTGCCGACGATCCCAAGCAAGCCGATTTAATCGTGTTTGTTACCTGTTGTATACGCGAAAACGCCGAACAAAAGGTTTACGGACATATTGGCGAACTAAAAACATACAAACAAAACAATCCGTCGGTAATTATTGCCGTAGGCGGATGCATGACTCAACAAAACGGTGCAGCTGAAAAACTTCACCGTACTTTTCCGTTTGTTGATATTATTTTCGGTACGCACAACCTTTGCGATTTTACGCGCTTGCTTGCGGCAAAAAAGAATAGGAAAAAAACCTTGATAGAAATTACCGAAAAAAACAGCGAAAGCGAGTGTATTCCCATGCACCGCAACAGCTTTCCAAATGCGTGGGTTAATATAATTTACGGGTGCAATAATTTTTGCACATATTGTATTGTTCCTTACGTAAAGGGTAGGGAATATTCACGCGCTATTCCCGATATTGTAGCCGAGGTAAAACAACTTGTAGAACAAGGCTTTAAAGAGATAACTTTGCTTGGTCAAAACGTTAATTCTTACGGTAATGATTTTAAAGGCGAAGGCGGCGATTTTGCCGATTTGTTAGATGCTATTTGCAACGAGGTTCACGGCAAGTATCGTTTGCGCTTTATGTCTAACCACCCCAAGGATTTAACCGAGCGGTTGGTTGCCGCTATGGCGCGCCATAAAAACATATGCCATTCGGTACATTTACCTTTGCAATCGGGTAGTAACGACGTGCTAAAAAGAATGAACAGACGTTACACGCGTGAACAGTATATGGAAAAAGTTGCGCTTATTAAACAATATATGCCCGACTGCGCCGTTTCAACCGACGTTATGGTGGGGTTCCCCGGCGAAACCGAGCAAGACTTTTTAGATACAATGGATATTATGGAAAGGGTTAACTTTGCTTCGGCGTTCATGTTTGTGTATTCGCGCCGTTCCGGTACGCCTGCGGCTGAGATGCCCGATCAAATACCCGAAGATGTTTCAAAGGATAGAATTATTCGTATGGTAGCGGCGCAAAATGCGCGTACTGCCGAGTTTTCACGCACATACGAGGGCAAAATAATAGAAATACTTTGCGAGGATTACGACCAAAAACGCGGCTTGTATCTCGGTCGCGATGAGTTCGGCAGAATGGGATATTTCCCTTCAGATAAAGACGAACGCGGTAATTTTGTAAATATAAAAGTCGGCAAAACAAACGGGATTTCTCTTTACGGGGAAATTGTTGAATAAATTGCAAAACGGAGAGGTGTAAAATGGCTTTATCAAAAATGATGGCACATTACCTTACTGTTAAGGAACAATATAAAGATTGCATCGTATTTTATCGTTTGGGCGATTTTTACGAGATGTTTTTCGACGACGCTAAAACAGCCTCGGCTGTGCTTGAATTAACGCTTACGGGGCGCGATTGCGGTTTGCAAGAACGTGCGCCTATGTGCGGCGTACCCTTTCATGCTGCCGATTTATATATTTCTAAGCTTATTTCTGCAGGCTACAAGGTCGCAATTTGCGAGCAATTAAGCGAGCCGGACGGTAAAAATTTAGTCGAGCGTGATGTTATAAGAGTGGTAACTTCGGGTACACTTACCGAAGATAGTCAAATAGACGAAAAAAAGAACAATTATATTTTGTTCGGTATATGGTTCAAATAACAAGTTTGCAATTGCACGTGCGGATATAACCACAGGTGAGTTTTGCGTTTGTCAAGCCGACGATATTTTGGCTTTATGCGATGTTTTAACAAGAATATCGCCTTCTGAAACGATAGTAAACGAAAAAGCTTACGATTTAATAAAGGAACAGCCTTTGTTTGTTCACGGCGTTATTGCAAGACCGTATGCTTACCGTGAATATGCTTATTCGCTTGCCTCTGCTCAAAAAAGTTTGTGCGAACAGTTTAAAACGCATTCTCTTTCCGCCTTTGCATTAGACGATCTGCCTTTTGCCGTAAGTGCGGCGGGGGCGCTTGTACAATATCTTAAAGAAACGCAAAAGCACGCGTTAAAAAATATTAACGGCATTGCGTTAGAGCGCAACAATGAAGTTATGCAGTTGGATGCTAACTGTATGCGTAACCTTGAAATTTTAAAATCCATGCGTGACGGCAAAACTTATGGCAGTTTGCTGTATGTTATGGATGAAACGGTTACTTCTATGGGGGCAAGGTTTATGCGCTCGGTTGTTTCGGCACCCTTGCAAAGCCAAGATAAAATAAATTACAGATTAAACGGCGTTGAAGAACTTTATAAAAACCTTTTGGTTTGCAATGCCATAAGGGACGCTTTTAAGGATATTAAGGATATAGAGCGTATTGCGGGTAAAATTTCTAACGACAACGTCAATCCGCGCGATATGGAGTGTTTAGCGTCGTCACTGTCTGTTTTGCCCGAAATTAAGTTTAGACTGTCTGGTTTAACAGCGCCTGTGCTTACCGCAATAAACGCTAATTTAACCGATCAAAGCGAAACAGTTACGCTTATTTCAAGCGCAATTAAAGAAAATCCGCCTATTTCTACCAAAGAGGGCGGCTTTATAAGAGAAGGGTTCGATGAACAGCTCGATAATCTTATAAATATCAGAACCAACGGTAAAAAGATAATAGAAAATATCGAAAACCGCGAAAGAGAACGTACAGGTATTAAAAATTTGCGCGTAAGTTACAATAAAGTATTCGGGTATTATATAGAAGTTACAAATTCTTTTTTGGATAAAGTACCTTACGATTATGTTCGCAAACAAACGCTTACCGGCGCTGAAAGGTTTATTACCGAAGAACTTAAAAATTTTGAAGAAGAGATTTTAACTTCAACCGAACGCGCCATAAAAAAGGAAAACGAGATTTTTGCAAAGCTTAAAGCTTATCTTAGCGATAAAATAGGTGAACTCAAGAGGATTTCAAAAGCCATTAGCGCGTTAGATGTTCTTTGTTCGTTTGCGTATACAGCAAAAAAGAAAAATTATTGCCGTCCGGAAATTGGCGAAAACGCCGTTTTGGATATAGTAGGCGGCAGGCATCCCGTTGTAGAAACCGTTGGCGGTGGTCAGTTTATAGCAAACGACGCCTACCTCGATTGCGATGAAAACTCAATGATGATAATAACGGGACCGAATATGGCGGGCAAAAGTACATATATGCGGCAGGTTGCATTAATTACCATTATGGCACATTGCGGCAGCTTTGTCCCTGCAAAATCTGCGATTATACCTATTGTGGACAGAGTGTTTACAAGGGTGGGCGCAAGCGATAATCTTTTGTTTGACCAAAGTACTTTTATGGTAGAAATGAGTGAGGTTGCGCTTATTTTGCGATCGGCAACAGATAAAAGTCTTATCGTCTTAGACGAAGTAGGTCGCGGTACAAGCACTTATGACGGTTTAGGTATTGCTTGGGCTGTGGTGGAATATCTTTGTAAAAACGTTAAGGCTAAAACGCTTTTTGCAACACATTATCACGAACTTTCCGAACTCGAAGGTGTTTTAGAAGGTGTTAAGAACTATAAAATTACGGTAAAAGAGGTAAACGGAAGCGTGTTGTTTTTGCGCCGCATTATGCGCGGTAGTGCAAATAAAAGTTTCGGCATAGAAGTTGCGGCTTTGGCAGGCGTACCATCCGAGGTAACCGAACGGGCAAAAAATATCTTAAAACGCCTTGAAAAGAACGATCCCGTTAAAAAGGCGGACGTAGCCGAAGCATCAGATGAACAAACTTCTGCGGTAAGCGAATGCGAAAATGTTTTGAGGGATATCGATCCCGATAATTTAACGCCACAACAGGCGTTGGCGCTTGTTTACCAATTAAAAAACAAGCTTGAAAACTGTTAATTGCTTATAAATAATAGGTAAAATATGGCTACTATTAATATATTAGATAAAAAGGTATATAATCGTATATCTGCGGGGGAGGTCGTAGAAAGACCTTCTTCCGTTATAAAAGAGTTGGTCGAAAACGCAATAGATGCCGGAGCAACTGAAATTTCCGTCAGTATAGAAAACGGCGGAATTGCTTGCATGACCGTGCGTGATAACGGTTCCGGTGTTAGCCGTGCAGAGCTTAGTAAGGTTTTTTTGCCCCACGCCACAAGTAAAATAGTAAAAGCCGAAGACCTTGATAAAATAATGACTTTAGGTTTTAGGGGAGAGGCTTTGGCAAGTATTGGCGCTGTGGCAAGGTGCACTTTTACTTCTAAAACACAAGAACAAGAAGTCGGCGCATCTATCGACTGCGACGGCGGTGAAATGTCCGAAGTTTACGATTGTCCAACTATTAAGGGTTCGGTGGTTAGTTGCCGCGATTTATTCTTTAACACGCCTGCGCGCGGTAAGTTTTTAAAAACGCCCAAATCTGAAGAAAGCGATGTTGTGGGTATTATGACGAAAATGGCGCTTTCTTGTCCGCATATTGCTTTTAGATTAACATGCGACGGTAACTTGCAGCTTGAAACATTCGGTGGCGGATTAAAAGAATGTATTGGCAGTATTTATGGTATGAAAACTTTGGAAAACTGCTATATGATAGAACAAGAAAAAAACGGAATTACGGTAAGCGGGTTTATAGGTAAATTAGACTTTACAAAGCCTACGCGCTCATACCAAACGCTTATAGTAAACGGCAGATACGTAACCGATTCTACCGTAACTGCGGCTATAACCAATGCTTATGGCAGTTATTTAATGAAGCGGCAATATCCCTTTTACGTATTAGAACTTACCGTTCCGCCCGAGGCTGTAGACGTAAACGTTCATCCACGCAAAGCCGAGGTGAGATTTTCTAACAATCAAATTATATATGGCGCGGTTTATTCAACCGTAAGCAAGGTGATTGATGGTACTTCGGCGGCTCTTGAAATTATTAAAGAGGATGGCGGAAAAGAAGATAATTCTTTGCTTGAAAAAACTCAAAAGCAGGGCTATAGTACCGTTATCAATACTTTCGGCGATAATAACGCAACACAAAATGTCGAAAAAAAAGCGCAGCCGAAAGAAGAAAACGACAATAATTTAAACGCCGAAAAGGACGATGCGTTCAGCTCTGCATTTGGCGAGGAAAAAAGTGCTACATCTAGCTTAGGTGAAAACAAAGAGGATTTTTCTAAAAAACTATTTGCAGAAAAGGCGGATAAAGAAGAGGAGAACAAGCAATCCTCATACAAAAGCTTGTTTTCCGATAGTTTTAACAAGAAGGGCTTTTCTTACGCTAAAAACACTAACGGAACAAGCGTTTCGGTGTTTGATAGTTGTTACGAGCGTGAAGCCAATACAACATCTGAAGATATTTTTGCCGAAAATAAAAAATATATCGAAAAGTTAGAAAAAGAAAAAAATCAGTCTGTTCAGCAGCAAATTCCTGTTGAGCCTACTATGTTTTTTGTAGGGCAGGCTTTTAATACATATTTAATTTTTCAATATAGCGACGATTTGTATTTAATCGATCAGCACGCCGCTCATGAAAGAATGCTTTTTGACGAGCTGTGCGAAAAGGCAAAACTCGGTATGCTTACAAAACAGCCTTTGTTATTGCCATACGTGTTCAAAGTCCCGCGTGAAGATTTTGATAGTATTTACGGAAGATTTACCTATTTTAGGGAGCTCGGAATAGAAATAGATATTATGGGTGACGATACTTTTAAGGTTTCGTCGGTTCCATCTGAGCTTTGTTCAATAAATTTAAAAGAATTTTTTGATGATTTAATGTTCGATAATGCTTTTAAGCAAGAAAGTATTCCTTTAACCCTTAAAGAAAAACTTATGCAAACTGCCTGCAAGCACGCCATAAAGGGCGGCGATAGTTTAGATAAAAGCGAAATTGATGCGTTAATGGCAAAAATTAAGGGTAATTTCGGGCTAAAATGTCCGCATGGCAGACCTATTGCGGTAAAAATTGCAAAAACCGAAATTGAAAAATGGTTTAAACGCATTGTTTAAATTAAAATATAACGGCGTGCTTAAAGCTCGCAAAAAAGAGTAAAAAAATGGATAATATAAAACAGGTTAGCGCTGAAGAACTTATAAAACTAAGTGAACAAAAATGTGCGGATTGTTTTGCTATGGCTGACGAAATTGCGCTTTATAATCAAGAAAAGGTGCTTAAAGCCTTTTGGAATAATAAAATTGCATTAAGGCATTTTGCCCCCACCACAGGTTATGGCTACGGCGACGAAGGACGCGATACTCTTTGCAAAATGTTCGCCGAAATTTTCGGTGCGCAAAAGGCTATTGTTTCGCCAAACATTCTTTCGGGTACGCATGCGCTTACGATTGCGCTTTTTGGTATTTTGCGCCCCGGAGATCAAATGATATCAATCACCGGCGAGCCTTACGATACTTTGCGTGACGTTATTTGCGGCAAGAATATAGGTTCACTTTGCGACTATGGCGTAAAATACAGCTCTATTGCCATGAACGGTGAAAAAATAGATGTTGAAGCCGTTAAAAAAGCAATACAACAATCCGGTGTGAAGGTTTTGTTTATTCAACGTTCGCGCGGATATGAATGGAGGGAGGCACTTTCCGTCGATTATATTGCCCAAGTAATAAGTGAAATAAGGCAATTTGGGTTTAGCGGTTGTGTTTTTGTAGATAACTGCTATGGCGAATTTGTCGAAAAAAGCGAGCCCACTCAAGCGGGCGCCGATGTATGTTGCGGTTCGCTTATAAAAAACGCCGGCGGAGGCATAGCGCCTACCGGTGGATATATAGTCGGTAATGAAGAATATATTACACAAATCGAGGGGCGCCTTACCGCACCGTCTATCGGTGGCGAGGTCGGCTCGTATGCGTTCGGTTACCAATATTTTTATCAAGGGCTGTTTCTTGCACCGCATGTTGTAAAAGAGGCTATAAAAGGTAGCTTGCTTATAGGTATGGCAATGAGTGAACTTGGGTATGAAACTTTACCAAAAGCTGGAAAAACCCCTTACGATATAACCCGTTCGGTTGTTTTTAAAGATCAAAAAAAGTTGATAGATTTTATACAGTCGGTACAAGAAGTTTCGCCTGTCGATAGTCACGTTACTGTTTTACCGTGGGCTATGCCCGGTTATAACGAAGAGGTTATAATGGCTGCGGGGTGTTTTGTGCAAGGCGCTTCGCTCGAACTTTCTGCCGATGCACCAATAAAGCCGCCGTATATTGCCTATATTCAAGGCGGACTTACTTACGAACATTGCAAAATCGCGTTAAAGCGTATGTTGTTTAAATTGTTGTAATGCATAAAGGTTTTGACCCCATTGTTTTTTTCGATAGCAAAATACTTATTTTAGGCTCCTTTCCGAGTGTGAAATCAAGGGAAGAAGGGTTTTATTACGGTAATAAAACAAATAGGTTTTGGAAAACGCTTTCGCAAGCCTTTAACGAGCCCTTGCTTGTAAATATAAACGAAAAAATTAATTTTTTAAAAAAACACCGTATAGCCTTATGGGATGTTGCTTACCGCTGTGATATACAAGGCAGTTCGGATAGTAACATAAAGAAGGGAAAATACGAATTAGCAGCTGTTAATCAACTTATAGCCGCACATTCATTTAAAAAAATAATTTGTAACGGCAAAAAAGCATACCAATTATTTTGTGAAAATTTTATAACGGAAGTGCCTGTTTTGTGTCTTCCGTCAACAAGTTCCGCAAATGTTAAATTTAATAAAGAAGCGTGGATTTTGGCTCTTTACGATTAATTTTTTAAGCTTGATGTTTAACGGAATAATTATTTTATAAACACATATACTTTAAAAGTGTTTAATGCTTGCTATACGTTAAAAAGGCGGTAAAAATTATGGGATACGGTATTTTGATGAAAATAAGAAAGGGCTGCGGAGATCATTTTATAGGCGCAAGTAAGTTTTTTGGCGCGCCGTTGATCCCGGAGAATATAAAGGATAAGGTGCGCGGCTTGATATTTTTATGTCAAATAAAACTTGAAGACATTGCCGAATTAGATCCCGATAATTTGTTGCCGCATAGCGGATATTTGTATTTTTTTGTAGATAAAAAACAAAGCAAACCAAGCCCTGTGGTTCTTTATACAAATAAACAGCCCGATACCGCTTTAATTGCATATAACGCGGGCAAAAGCAATGCGGATATAGATGCCGATTGGCCCATTATATTTGAAAAATGCGGGGAATATGATGACGGATTAAGATTGTTAGGTAAAACAAAAGTTTCAAAGTTTTGCGAAAAAAAAGTTTTATTGCAATACGATCCAATGTTTTCCGTCTATCATTTTTGGGATGACTCTCCTGCAAAAATTTTTTTTATATGTAAAGACTATAGCCGCTTTGATAATTGCAAAATAATTGTTGAAAAATAAGGCTATGCACGCAAAAAGCTTCTTAATTCATTTATTAAAAAGCATCGATAATTGACTTATAGGCGGACTTTTATGAATAAATATTTGCAAGAAATACAAGAAGAATTGTTCTTGCTGCGTGATGAACAATATAAAAATTTTCAGTGTAAATTAATGCCCGAAGTAAACAGCGAAAGCGTTTTGGGAATAAGGGTGCCAAAACTGCGCATTATGGCAAACGAGCTAAAAAACACTTTAAAAGCAGAATGCTTTTTAAATGCTTTGCCGCATAAATATTACGACGAAAATAATTTGCATGCTTTTTTAATAGAAAAAATAACCGATTACGATGAATGTATTCAAAGATTAAATGAGTTTTTTCCTTACATAAACGATTGGTCTACGTGCGATTGTATGTCGCCTAAAGTATTAAAAAAACAAAAGGAAAAAACGCTTGAAAACGCTTATTTATGGATGCAATCCCCATATGTTTTCGGTATAAGGTTCGGTATAAAGGTTTTAATGAATTATTATTTAGACGACCTTTTTGATAGAAGTCAGGCAGAAAAAGTTGCCCAAATAAAATCCAACGAATATTATATAAACATGATGCGTGCTTGGTATTTTGCAACTGCGCTTGCCAAACAACAAGAGCAAATTTTGCCTTTTTTCGAACAATTTAAGCTTGATGCTTGGACGCATAATAAAGCTATAAGTAAGGCAAGGGAAAGTTTCCGCGTGGATGGCGAATGTAAAGAATATTTAAAGACTTTAAAAATAAAATAACAGGCGATAATCGACTTATAGCCTGATATTTGGCTAATAACGTAAAAAATATAACATAGGATAAATAAAGGAAAAGAAATGAAGCTTATTATAATACGGCACTGCGAACCGGACTATTCGACCGATACGTTAACGCAAAAAGGATTAAAAGAAGCTATTTGTTTACAAAAAAGGTTGGATAAAACGGACATAACTGCGGCATACAGTTCGCCGCTCGGCAGAGCTAAACTTACCGCTCAAATTTCATTACAAAATAAGCAAATGCAGTTTGAAGTATGCGATTGGCTTCAAGAATTTTCTTATCCCGTAATAAATCCATTGAATAACGAAAAAATGTTAGCTTGGGATTTAATGCCCGAATTTTACGCAAATAATCGTCAACTAGACGAAAAAAATTGGTATAACGATACGCTCTTCGATAATTCTTTAATAGCTTCAAAATATGCCGAGGTGTGCAATAGTTTGGACAAACTGCTTGCAAAACACGGCTATGTGCATGAAAATAACAGTTATACGGTTGTAAACCGCAATGCCGATACAATTGTACTTTTTTGCCATTTTGGTGTGGAATGTGTGCTTATTTCTCATATTTTAAACATTTCACCTTATCCGTTTTTTCAAGGTTTTTGTGCACTTACTTCATCAGTTACCACTTTTGTTACCGAAGAGCGGCAAGAAGGCAAGGCGAGCTTTCGCTGCATAGGATTTGGCGATATTTCGCATCTTTACGCGCAAGGCGAAGCTCCGTCATTTTGTGCTCGTTTTTGCGAACGTTACGACGACGGAGACAGAAGATGAAATATTTATTTTTTGATATAGAGTGCGCTAATTGTTACAGCGGTAAAGGTAAAATATACAGTTTCGGTTATTTATTAACCGATGAAAAATTCAATATTATACACGGACCTGAAGATTTACTGGTAAATCCTGACAGTAATTTTGATCCTTACGTAAAAAAGAATATTTTAGCTTACGATAAGGGAATTTTTAAAACGTTGCCAAAGTTTAACCAAGTATATGATTCAATAAATAATTTAATGACTGAAGACGACACCTTATGTTTTGGCTACGGTATAACAAACGATTTGCGTTTTTTGCAAAACGACTGCAAACGTTACGGATTGCCGTATATTCACGCGCGCGTGTGTGAAATTCAAAAATTGATAGAACTGGTAGAGGGAAATAAGGCACGTAAATTGGATGTTGAATATGTAGAACGCACGGGCGATAACGAACGTAAAACTCACCGTAGCGACGAAGATGCTTTGCGTACGGCAAAAGTAGCGCAGTGCATTTGTGAGAAGTTTAACAAAAAATTGCATGAGTGTTTTTTAGAGTCGGACAATTTTGTAATGGCGGATAAAAGCATAGTTAAACGTCAAAAAACGCAAAAAAAAGAAAACAAAAATGCAATAAAAACGCAAGATGATGTCAAAAAAGAATAATTAATAAAAGAGATATTTTATTTAGGCGTTAGAGGGCTCTTAAATAAATATCTCTTTTTTTAAACAAAAAAGTCAAGTTGTTTTTTTGTTGAAAAATGGGGCAATAGGTTGATTATCGTGTAGTTTTAGCAATAAAATTTATTGACATTTGTATAAGATTTATATAACGTTTTCGCAAAAGCAAAAGCTCGCTACGTTCTATAAAAAACTGATCTACAGCTTCCCATAAAAAAACCCAAGCAAAAATATCTATGCATTCAATCCATAAGTTTGCAACGTTGTAGGCATCGCAAATAAACATAAAAGCAAGTGCAACAATACCTATTAACGCAAACCAAACGGCAATAAGAGTTTTGCGTTTTAAGTCGCGCTGAACGTCGTTTAGTTTTAGCGCAAAATAATTTTTTATTGCCGAAGAATATTGTGTTTGCTCGTTTTCGTCCACGCAATCGGATGTAACGTTTAACACTAATTTTTCAGCAGGGTGAAAGGCATTTGCTCCGTTTAGTAAAAAGTCTGCCACATCTGAAGAAATAACGGGCATACCGCTTTCGCAGTAGGGTGATAAAAAACCTTGATCGTCGTTTACCGTCATGTTTATGGAGTTTACCACATTTAAATGTTTATTTTTTTTCATAAAGTTTTATCCGTTTTTGTTTGCGGCACGTCTTAAGTTGCCGCCTTTTTTATTGCTTTGCAGTAATAATACAACAAAAAAAATTATAAGTCAATTTTTAATTTGCATATAAAGCTATGTTTTATTTGCAAATTGTTTTTTTAAGTGGTATAATGCATATGTTAAAAAAGATTGTATTATAGGAGAACATAAATTATGAGAAAACCTATTATTGCCGGAAACTGGAAAATGAACAAAACTCCTGCCGAAGGCGCAAAGCTTGTTGAAGAATTAATGCCCTTGGTAAAAGATGCCGATTGCGACGTTGTAGTATGCGTTCCCGCAACCGATATTTATGCCGTTGGCGCAGCATTAAAGGGCAGCAATGTTCATTTGGGTGCACAAAACGTTCACTTTGCCGAAAACGGTGCATACACCGGTGAAATATCAGCCGATATGCTTTTAGAACTCGGTGTCGAGTATGTTATCATCGGTCATAGCGAACGTCGTCAATATTTTGGCGAAACTGACGAAACCGTTAACAAAAGAACGCTTACTGCTTTAAATAAAGGTCTCACGCCTATTGTTTGCGTTGGCGAAACTCTTGAAGAAAGGGAAACGGGCAAGACCGAAGAAGTTTTAAGCCGTCAACTTATAAACGGACTTAAAGATGTTGAAGATCTTACCAAACTTGTTGTTGCTTACGAACCCGTATGGGCTATCGGCACCGGTAAAACCGCTACTGCTGAACAAGCAAACGAAACTATAGGTTATATAAGAAAGGTTTTAGCTGAAAATTTCTGCGCAAAATGTGCCGAACAAGTTAGAATTCAATACGGTGGAAGCATGAAGGGCTCTAACGCGAAAGAATTAATGGCTCAACCTGAAATCGACGGAGGCCTTATCGGAGGAGCTTCGTTAAAAGCTGCCGATTTTGCCTTAGTTGTAAATTACAACAAATAATAAGAATACGTAAATTATATTGCGCTCCGATTGTTCGGGGCGCATATGCGATTGAACGCTATTGAATACATAGTCGTTATGGTTTTGCGTGTGCAAAATTTAATCGCAAATAACGGCTAATATTGCCTATATATATTATTGTTAAGAGGTTTATTTTTATGAAAATGAATACCAGACCCGTTTGTCTTTTTATAATGGACGGTTACGGCATTAATCCGCAAGAACAAGGTAATGCTATAAAATTCGCTAACGCGGGCGTTATCGAAAGTTTAAAGAATAAATATCCCAACACCGTGCTTGGCGCTAGCGGCGAAGATGTAGGTTTGCCCGACGGTCAAATGGGTAACAGCGAAGTAGGTCACCTTAATATCGGTGCGGGAAGAATAATTCGTCAAGAACTTTCAAGAATCACGCACGAAATTAAAACAGGTGAATTTTTTGAAAATCAAGCTTTAATTAAAGCTATGGATTCCGCAAAACAAAACGGTAAAAAATTACATTTATACGGACTTACTTCAAACGGCGGCGTACACAGCCACAATACGCATTTATATGCACTTTTACAATGGCAAAACAGCGCGGTTTAACCGAAGTTTACGTTCATTGTTTTATGGACGGACGTGACGTTTCGCCCACAAGCGGTGCCGATTTTATTGCCGAACTCGTTGCAAAAACAGCCGAAATAGGTGTAGGTAAAGTTGCATCAATCTCAGGCAGATATTATGCTATGGATAGAGATAACCGTTGGGAAAGGGTAGAAAAAGCTTACAATATGCTCACCCTTGGCGAGGGCGTTCAAGCCGAAGATCCCGTTGCTGCCGTTAAACAAAGTTACGAAAACGGCGTTACGGATGAATTTATTTTACCCACAAAAATTTATCAAAACGGCAAACCTTTAGGTTTAATAGAGCAGGACGACAGTATAATTTTCTTTAACTTCCGTCCCGACCGTGCAAGAGAAATAACAAGGGCTTTTTCTGAACAAGAATTTAGCGGATTCGAACGCAAAACGGGATTTTTGAATCCTTGCTATGTTTGCTTTACCGAATACGACGCTACCTTTACCAATGTGGATATTGCTTTTAGAAAGCAGCATTACGATAACACTTTAAGCGAATACTTATCCAAAAAGGGTTATAAGCATTTAAAAATTGCCGAAACCGAAAAATATGCGCACGTTACCTTCTTTTTTAACGGTAGCGTAGAAGCTCCCACTGCGTTAGAAGATAGAATTTTAGTTGCATCGCCAAAGGTTGCCACATACGACTTGCAGCCCGAAATGAGTGCTTACGGCGTAACCGAAAAGGTGCTCGATGCCATAAATTCCGATGCATACGACGTAATAATTTTAAATTACGCAAATTGCGACATGGTAGGTCATACCGGCGTGTTTGATGCTGCAGTTAAAGCGGTTAAAACGGTTGAAGAATGTATGGGTAAAATAGTTGACGCAGTTTTGGCTAAGGGCGGCAGTGCTTTAATAACTGCAGACCATGGTAATGCCGATAAAATGGTTGACGAAAACGGCAAGCCTTTTACCGCGCATACAACCAATTTGGTTCCCTTTATTTTGGTAAGCGAACAATTTAAAAACGCAAAATTGCGTCCTCACGGAATTTTGGCGGATATAGCTCCCACGCTTTTACAGGTAATGGGTGAAGAAATTCCCGCCGAAATGAGCGGTGAATCGCTTATACAAGACTAATTTTTTGCCAAAACAGCAAAAAAAGAGTT